>PEYN01000160.1 GCA_002774355.1 Candidatus Marinimicrobia bacterium CG08_land_8_20_14_0_20_45_22
GTGCTTCCTTTAAGGAGATGTTTAATTTTGCAATGAACTCCTTTTTGCTTTGAGAGGATAATGCCTCTTCGATGTTGGCCCCAATAGATGTACCAGACCGCAGAATTTGTTTTGACAAGACATATTCTTTCTTTTCACTTGTTAAATATTTATAAAGAGAAATGATCTCCAGCGCAAACTGAAAGCTTTTATCTTTGACCGGATTATCTTTAACCATTACGTAATTCTAAATTCTAAATTCTAAATTCTAAATTTCTTCGCGGGCTCTGCGAGCGTTACGAGATTCTTTGCCTCTTGCTAAGGGCCGCCACCGCATCATGCGGGATTTTGCATTTTGCATTTTTCATTATCCATTTCTTTGCGATCTTTTTTCACGCCGCTCTCTTATCTGCTTAATTGCGCTGACTGCGGTACACATCGCTTCAAGAAATGCAGGAAGTTCCGCGTAAATGTCTTCCGCGTTCTCTTCAAGATAGGTGTGTGAAGCCAGATTCCGGCTCTCCAGCATTTTTAAGAATAACATCTCGTCTCGAATCACCCCAAGTTCAAGTGCGGTGCCAATGCTCGATCGCGGTGAACGGGGATCGAGTCCTTCTTTCAGAGCAAACTCTTTGAGAACTTTCCAGAACAACTCAAAGGTGAATTCAAACCGTTGTATTGCCGAATCCCTTACAAACTCATCTTTGGGTTGCTGAAGGGCTTTGCGCAGTTGCAGACTCGCCCTTTCGAAATCGCCCGTTAATAATTCCAGTTTGTCGTTCATCATAATAGAATCGCGTCCCTTTTCGCATAATCGTTGAATGTGGAGGACACCCGTTGAAAGTCAACCAGATCGATCCGATGCAGAGTCGGAAGCCGTTCCAACTCCTCTTTCATCTTACACATGAGTTCCAGAGAAATCTTATTTCCCGTATCGATCCCAAAGTCGTAGTCCGAACGATCCGTATAACGCCCCGTCGTTCGAGAACCAAAGAAATAGATCACCCTCTGCCCGGGTAGATATTTCCCGACAATCTCTTTCACATGCGTCATTAATTCACTATCAGTCATGGCTATATAAAGTACTCACATTCCTGGAATTTATCAAGTTGCCAAAATGTAATAATAGCCTCTTCCCATATATTTCCGGATCATTGAACAAATGATCGATTCTACCCGTATTGAATGAACTACTACGGCGAATAATGCCGTGGACTACGTAACCTTTGGAAATGAGAAGTTCAGTTTACCCTGTTAAATAATAACATTATCCGTTATTTAAAATCATTTTGATAATCTATTTAACGGGGTGAACCCTGTTATGCCAGCTTGCCCTGCCGAAGGCCTGAGGGTGATACCTGCCCCGTAAGGAGCGAATCGCCTGCCCTGTAGTGAAGAATGAACGTATCAGGGACTGTACCGGGGAGGGCTTTTTTTATTCATATACTACGAATTCTTTTTTTTGACTACGAATTACGCGGATTATACGAATGTTTTTTTTAACTACAAATTACACAGATTATACGAATTATTTTTTTATTGATATTAGTGAAATTAGCGGAAACTTGTCCCGGACCCTTCGGGATTAGTAGTTGTTGACAAATCTTTCATATTTTAGGGACTTTTCCCCAAAGTTGACTAATATGCCGAGTTTAAATTTTGTCGCTTTTAAGTAGTTGATGATCTGTGCTCGGTGGTCATCTGTTCATCTCATACAAAAACGTTTACTGATATGAATATCGCCGAAACGATATATGGCTTTCGCAGTAATAATAAATCCAATCAATTCATACTGCTTCAATAATAAAAACAAAAAGATCAGAAAACATTCAAGTATCCCGATTAAATTTCCTGCATTAATAAACCCTTGTGGAAATTTCTGATCATAAAAAGGTTTGA
>PEYN01000161.1 GCA_002774355.1 Candidatus Marinimicrobia bacterium CG08_land_8_20_14_0_20_45_22
ATGCCAGAATCAACTCGCTACAGTAAGACAACAGAACCTTTTGATTAATTAAAAGAAGCCATTTTTTAAACGGTTTGACCGGATTACCCTGAATGGATTTTTCTTCAATGCCAGGTCCATTCATTTCCAGAACGAACGGAATTTTCAAAAATTTAGCCGCGAGAACGCCGCCCCACGAAAGCCCTGTGTAACGCTCGTGGATCAGTGCGAACTGCTTTTTCCGGTTCAGAGCGACGATCCGTAAAAAGACGCGCAGGCTGTCAACGATTCCAGTATAAGGAATAACGCGATGCACGAATCCGCGCAGATAGCGGTGCGGCAGAATAACCGTCTCGAATTCGTCATATTCCCGAACCGAATCGGATTTCTGGACAGCAACCAGGGTGGGGTTGATATTTTTGATTTTCAAACCGCGCAGAATGGCCTGAATATGGATTTTCGGCCCGAGCATCTTATCAAGATCAAGCCCAGAATTGGCACACAGATAAACGATGTTGGCCCCTGGAGTCATTAGTGTCGGTTGCCTTTCAGTTTCTCAAATACCTTACGTGGAGTAATTCCGATAATACTGATTGAAGTTCGCACAAAATCGGTAAAAAGTCGCGGATAAAATAGACGCAGACTCAGCGCGTACAAACTGCCTGCAAACAATAAATAGAAAAACAGGATCAGTACTGCCGGTATGCCCAATCCGAATAACAGGCGCTTGAAAAGGCAGCCGGAGACTAAGAAAATCAGTGTACAGATAAATCCCGGCAGAATAGTCGCAATGAATTTGGCGATCTTCATTTTCAGCATCTTAGAGACGACAATCAGATTTAATAGTCCGCCAAGTGACAGCACAATTGCCACGCCGACCGCCGCGCCGAATATTTCCGCCTGTCGGACTCCGAACCAGACCGCGGCCACCAACAATGGCAATTGGATGAGATTGATGAAGAACATATAATGCGGTTTCTTCTGGATCAGGAAAATCCGTCCGGCCGGCGCAAAGAGTGAGCGTATGATCCCATAAATGACAATGATTTGGAGTGGCCGCACTGCCGGTATCCATTTGACGCCATATATGACGACGACAAATTCATACGTTACGCCGATGAGAATCCCGAAAATCGGGAACGTGACTAATGAAATCATCTCGGTCATGCGCAGGAAAAGCCGCCGCATCTCGGCTAAATTGGCCTGGACTTTGGCCAGCGCCGGGAGCGAAACGGTGTTGATGACTTTAACGATGTTTTCGACCGGCCAGTTGGCGAGATTGTAGGCGAACGAGTAATAGCCGAGTTTGGCTTTAGAAAGCAGTTTGCCGATCAGGAAATTGTCGGTATGGGTATTGAGATAACGGACGAGTTCTGAACCAAGTATGCTTTTCCCGAATGAAAGCACCCGCTTGAAATCTGCGCGCTCGATATAAAGCGTCGGCGACATCTTGGTTTTCAGCCAGTATGGGACGGCTCTCAGCGGACTGGCGACTAATTGCGGAATGACTAAACTCCAGACACCACAACCAAGAACCGCTAACAGAATAACCAGCAGATTGGTAACAAGTTCAACAGACAGGTTGATTGTCGTCAGGTATTTGTAATTCAGTTCGCGGTTCAGAATCGTTCGCGGAACCAATTCAAATGACTGGAAAACGAGACCGATACCCATCCAGATCAGGATCGGCTGTAAAACCGGCGTGGCATAGAAATTTTTAACCCATGGCGAGACGGCGATAACGATAGCACCGAGCGCCAGCATAATGCCGAAATTGATCCAGAAGGCGACGTTGGCGATCTGCTTTGGGCGTTTTTCCTCGACGATGATCGCGGCGTCAATGCCCCAGGCGCTCAGTAACAGGATGAAACCCAGCACTAACCGTGCCAATGCAATCGTACCGAAATCGTCCGGCATGAGCAGGCGTGCCAGAACAATCGTCGAGGCCATCGAAAGCAGGCGGTTGCCGACCTGTCCGATGCCGACCCAGCGTACGCCGGATTTGGCCTGTACGACGACGGAATTATCCACGCCTTGCTCCGGTTTTACTTTTTAGAGAATCCAGATAATAGCCCAGTGCAAAATAAACCAGCGGAATGACCGGCAGAAAATAGCGCTGAATTGCGTGGGTGGCAGAATGTAAAAGTGTCAAGTAGAGAATAATCACTATCCAGACAAACGCGCCGGAAAAATCACGGCGGGCGAATTTCCACAGTCCGAAAATCGCGAGGATGGTCAGCGAATATTTTATCAATAAAATGACGACAAATAGAACCGGAGAAACGGATTTCAGCGTCGCCGAACCGATTGGCGGCGAAAACCAGAAGATCATCAGCCGGTTGAACGAAAGCAGAGCATACCGAAATGGATGCGCAAGAATAATTGCCTTACCTTGTTGCGATAAAAAGCGGTTCAGCTTTTCCGGGCTGTCGAGGGCATTTTCCCGACGGTACTCAGCAATCAGACGGTTTTGGAGCGCGTGATTGGCGGTGCGCTGGTCTTCGTATTTTTGTATATCAGAAACCGAGTTCCAGACAACGCGGTCGGCAATCTCGAAATTTGCACCCCACAGTTCGCCGCCGCCGGCTGAAACTAACGGTATGAATTGCCGGAAAACGACGTAATTCCGGATCGTCCACGGTGCAACCGTCAATAGTGCGATTCCGACGATCAGCAGATAATTTCGGATTTGGAAACGGCAGTTGAAAATTTTGATGATAAC
>PEYN01000162.1 GCA_002774355.1 Candidatus Marinimicrobia bacterium CG08_land_8_20_14_0_20_45_22
AAACATTCAGCCGGTCAAAAAGTTTGTAACTGGCGCCGATGACACCACGAAAAGCCATTTCGGTCTTGACATCATTCCCGTAAGTAATCGATTTGTCAGGGGACAAATAATCGCTCTTCAGTACCACTTCGATTTCATATTTGTCTTGTATGTTGGAAAAACCGATCAACTGAGCCGAACCGCCGATTGTCAGATTTTTCAAAGGACAAATCGCCGCGCCAAACGCGATATTTTTCAAATTGCCAACATTATATATCCGATTATAACCGACGAGTGGATCGCGATTGTACGTTCCGCTGACCGCCGCTCCACGAACTTCTTCATCATAATCGACATGTCGGGCGTGCGACTGGTCAATTCGGCAGGCGAGAAATAACCGATTGAACAGACGAACATTCAAGCCAGCAGTCGCGGAAGGGTACATACCTTTACTGACGACATAAACATTGTCGGCAAGGAAATCACCAAAAGAATCCACGACAGGAAACGACCGCTTTTCTGAAGTGCTCAAACTAAAAATGTTTCCATCGAAGTTCGCATGTTTTGCGTCGGTCTCAGCCAATAGCGCCGGATTCGATAGCAGAGAAGCGGACGATCCCGCTCCTCCCCATTGCGAAAATCCCAGTGCGGTCTGCCGGGCGAAAATTCCTTCCGGAACATCATCAACGATCGGGCTAAAATAACTTTGAGCCGTCGCGACTTGAATGGAAAATAGAGCGATGAAGATCACGCTTTTTTTCAAAGTAATTGTATTGTTTCTGCTGATTGTCATATCTTAAAACCTGTAATCGAGTTGTATTCTAAAATCCGAATAAAATATCTGGGTTGACGGATCGTCAACGACAGGGTTGTCTTTCACTAAACCTACGTCGTTTCTGCCGTTAATAATATTTGTCATTGGTTCGTGCAGATCAAAACTGTACTTCATCCGCAGAGAAATGTTCTGCGAGAGTCTTGAAAAAATAGTCAGCCAACCGTGCAGAGATTGCGTAGTGGTATTAAAAACGCGGAAATCAGTGTCCTCGAAATTC
>PEYN01000163.1 GCA_002774355.1 Candidatus Marinimicrobia bacterium CG08_land_8_20_14_0_20_45_22
AAATAAGGAACAAATGTCGTCTGCTGAAGAAAATATAGACGTTGATTATCAAGGTGAAAATATTGAGATTGGTTTCAACGCCGATTATTTAAGAGAATTGTTGCGCAACATCGATTCTTCTAATGTTCTGATTAAATTAAAAACGAATGTCAACGCCTGTTTGGTGCTACCTGAAAATCAGGAAGAAAATGAAATTCTGACGATGCTGTTAATGCCGATTCGGTTGGAGTAATTCACAGCGTCGTTACTTATTTTCACATCAATTATTTTTGATTTTACCGGAGCGCCGGGTAGATATGCA
Source organism: Candidatus Marinimicrobia bacterium CG08_land_8_20_14_0_20_45_22 (assembly GCA_002774355.1). Lineage (NCBI taxonomy): Bacteria > Pseudomonadati > Fidelibacterota > Fidelibacterota bacterium CG08_land_8_20_14_0_20_45_22. Next base: position 302 of record PEYN01000163.1, read on the forward strand.
GTAAATGGTCATAAAAAATCTCAGACTTGTCAATTTTAGAAATTATTTAACCGCTAATTTTACTTTCCACCCGCAGTTAAATCTGATCCTTGGAGAAAATGGGAGCGGGAAAACAAAGGTTTTGGAGGCGATTCAAATTTTAGCGCTTTCTAAAAGTTTCAGAACCAATGTAGATGCCGATATCGTAAATCATAACGAATCATATTATCAAGTATTTGGTGAGTTTGAAGGAATCGGCGAATCAGAAGTCAATCTGAATGTCAATTTTTCTAAAAACGACGGGAAGAAAGTCTTTATCAATAAGTATCCTTTAAAAAAGCGTACCGAAATGGTTGGTAAGATTCCCACCGTCATTTTATCGCCGGACAACCAGAATATTACCGGTGGTGGTCCAGCAGGGCGGCGAGACTTTTTAAACCGCATTCTCTCACAAATAGATCGGGAATATTTTAAGCAACTGATCGAATATCGGACGCGGCTTCTTCAGCGCAATTCAATTCTGGTTTCTTACAAGCAAAAGCGGAAAACGAAATACGACGCTTATGTTGAAGCAAATGACGAACTGCTAACCAAGGCGGCGGAATATCTGCAAAGAATCAGATTCAGATTTATTGAGGATTTTAATCCGGTTTTTCAACACAATTTTGAAAAAATTTCTCATATTCAGAAACTGGTTATTCTGAAAATGCAATTCAATGTTAATACCGACGATGCTGACTTTGGAAAAACGTTTCTTCGTAAACTTCGGGATCGTTTTCCGAAAGACGTTGAATTTGGCAGAACGACGTGCGGTCCACATTTGGACAACCTGATCGTCTTGCTGGGAGATAAAGAGATTCGTCAAGTTGGCTCTCAAGGTGAACACAAGGTCGTTTTGGTTGCGCTAAAAATGGCAGAGGGACAATTTATCCAGAATCGTCAACCGGAATCGGTCATTTTTCTATTAGACGATTTATTTGCACTTCTCGATGAAAGGCATTGTCTGAAAATCGTTGACGAAATCAGCCGGAAAAACCAAATTTTTGTAACGACAACAGACGCCGGTCTATTGAAAAAATACGGATTTGACGAATCGAATCCTGAAATGAAGATTATCCATCTTTCTAAGGAAGAATCATAATGTTTACCAGTCTTGGCGATGCTCTTCAAAAATTGTTTCGGAAATATGATATCGATAAGTCGATACGACAAAACCAGGCAATGGATACTTGGAATCAGGTTGTCGGAAGAACAATATCAATTCACGCTGTCCCGGAAAAAGTCGCTTTTAGCAAGCTGTTCGTTCGGGTTGATTCGCCGGCGTGGCGAAACGAGCTGTCTTATCGAAAGATCGAAATAATGAAAAAAATCAACAAGAAACTCCATGGCGAAATAATTAAGGAGATAGTACTACGGTAAGCGAAATTAAATTTACGGAAGCGTCAAGTTACGGCGCAGAGAAAATCACTGTCCTTAAGGGGCTAGAAGCTGTTAGAAAACGCCCCGCAATGTATATCGGCGACACTGGAAAGCGTGGCCTTCACCATCTGGTGTTTGAGGTCGTAGATAATTCTGTCGACGAAGCACTGGCAGGATATTGTGACCAGATTGTTGTGACAATCCACGCCGACAATACGGTTAGTGTTCTGGACAACGGACGCGGCATTCCCGTGGATATGCACAAAGAAGAAAAGAAACCGGCCCTAGAAGTTGTCATGACGATACTTCACGCCGGCGGAAAATTCGACAAAGGTTCGTATAAAGTTTCCGGTGGCCTTCACGGCGTTGGCGTTTCCGTAGTGAACGCGTTGTCGGAAGAACTGACCGTTGAGGTTTATCGAGACGGAAAGATTTATACCCAAACTTATAAACGGGGCATTCCCGCGAACAAAATGGCGATTATCGGCGAAACGAAAAAACGCGGCACATATACGCGCTTTCTGGCAGACGTCGAAATTTTTAAGAAATACGAATGGGATTATGAAATTCTCGCGCACAGGATGTGCGAACTTGCCTTCTTGAATAAAGATCTTGAAGTTCAGCTGAACGACGAACGAGACGGCAATAAAGAAACCTATCGCTACGAAGGCGGGTTGATGGAGTTTGTTGCATATCTTGACGAAACACGACCGTCGCTTATCGAAAAACCGATTTATATCGAGAAGGAAGTTGATGGCGTACCCGTTGAGGTCGCTCTTCAATACAACGCGTCTTATTCAGAGAATATTTTCACCTTTGTAAACAACATCAACACGGTAGAAGGTGGAACACACCTCATTGGATTCAAAACCGGCGTTACGAGAACGCTGAATAATTACGCCCAAAAGAACAATCTCTTTAAGAAAGAGGCGTTCACACTTTCCGGCGAGGATGTCCGTGAAGGATTGACCGCCGTTGTTAGTATCAAGGTTCAAGAGCCGCAGTTTGAGGGACAGACGAAGACTAAACTCGGTAATTCCGAAGTAAAAGGGATCGTCGATTCAGTAGTCTCGGAGGGCTTGGCAGAATATCTTGAACAGCATCCGACACAGGCTAAACGGATCATAGAGAAATGTCTCAACGCGGCCAGATCGCGTGAAGCCGCGCGGAAAGCCCGTGATCTGACCCGGCGGAAAAATTTGCTCGACATTGGTAACCTCCCTGGAAAACTCGCGGATTGTTCAACGAAAGATCCGTCGCTTTGCGAAATGTACATCGTCGAGGGTGATTCCGCTGGTGGTAGCGCCAAACAAGGTCGCGATCGCAAATATCAAGCGATTCTTCCATTGCGCGGTAAAATTATCAACGTGGAAAAATCCCGAATCGATAAAGTACTCGATAACAATGAAGTCAAGATAATGATCACCGCGCTCGGTACGGGTTTTGATGAAGAATTCGACATCGAAAAACTGCGGTACAATCGCATCATCATCATGACGGATGCTGATGTCGATGGAAGCCATATTCGCACGCTCCTACTGACCTTTTTCTTCCGGTTCATGCCGAAACTGATTGAGGAAGGACACGTTTATATCGCCCAACCGCCCCTCTATAAAGTATCCGTGAAGAAACAAGACTATTATGCTTACGATGAAGACGAACGCGAAATTCTGGTCAAGCGATTTTCTAAAGACGGCGATAGCAAAAAGATAGAAGTTCAACGATATAAGGGTCTCGGCGAGATGAACCCCGAACAACTCTGGAGCACTACCATGAATCCGGAAAGTCGGACGCTGGTGAAAATCGGCATCGAAGATGCGGCAAGCGCCGACAGAACGTTTTCGATTCTAATGGGAGGAGACGTCGAGCCGCGGCGACAATTCATACAAAAGAACGCAAAATATGTTAAAAACTTGGATGTATAAATCATGAACAAGCAGGTAAATATAGAATTTCAGAGAGACCGTATCATTCAGGTCAATATTGACGAAGAGATGCGCAGTTCATATCTGGATTATTCGATGTCGGTCATCGTTTCTCGCGCACTGCCAGATGTTCGGGATGGATTAAAGCCGGTACACCGCAGAATTTTATACGGAATGTCCGATCTCGGCTTGCCATTCAATCGGCCGACGAAGAAATGTGCGCGTATCGTTGGTGAGGTACTCGGTAAATATCATCCGCACGGCGACTCGTCTGTATATGATGCGCTTGTCCGTATGGCGCAGTTATTCTCAATGCGCTATCCGCTGGTGGATGGGCAGGGTAACTTTGGATCTGTCGATGGCGACAGCGCCGCCGCGATGCGATACACTGAAGCGCGCCTCAGTCGCATTTCCAGCGAATTGATGCGCGATATCGAAAAAGAGACGGTTAAATTTATACCGAATTTCGACGATTCACTGACTGAACCCAGCGTACTTCCGACTGCAATACCATTGCTTTTGGTCAATGGCTCAAACGGAATTGCTGTCGGAATGGCGACAAATATCCCGCCACACAACCTGACCGAAGTTTGCAACGCCGCAATTCACTTAATCGATAATCCCGAGGCTACCATAGCGGATCTGATGCAATTCGTCACCGGGCCGGATTTTCCGACGGCGGCAACAATTTTGGGCAGAGAAGGCATTCGGTCGGCTTATGAAACCGGACGCGGCGTCATTCATATTCGCGCCAAGGCGTTTGTGGAAACGAACAAAACCGGCAAAGACAGTATTATAATCACAGAAATTCCATATCAGGTCAATAAATCCAATCTGCTGGAGAAGATCGTCAGCCTCGTTCGCGAAAAAACCGTTGAGGGAATTTCCGACATCCGTGACGAATCAGACAAGGATGGCATTCGCGTCGTCATTGAACTGCGCAAGGACGTCGTTCCAGAAGTCATTTTAAACCAGCTGTACAATCACACACAATTGCAGGACAGCTTCGGCATTAATATGCTCGCGCTCGTTCACGGTATTCCCAAGCAGTTGAATCTAAAAGAAATTCTGAATCATTACATCGACTTCCGCCATGAGATCATCGTCAAACGGACTAAGTTTGATCTCAAACAAGCCGAAGAGCGGGCACACATTCTTGAAGGCTTAAAGATCGCGCTCGACAATATTGACGAAGTGATTGCAATTATCCGCGCATCAAAGATACCGGAAGAGGCCAAAATGAATCTGATCGAGAGGTTCCATTTTTCCGACCGGCAAGCGCAGGCGATTCTCGACATGAAATTGCAAAAATTGACCGGTCTGGAAGTCAGCAAGATTGTCGAAGAATACCGCGAGACGCTAAAACTCATCGCCCGGCTCAAATACATTCTCGAAAACATAGGCGAGCAACTCTTGTTGGTGAAAAACGAATTAATCGAAATTCGAGATAAATACGGCGACGAGCGACGTACGGAGATCATCAACGACGATGGCGAATTCTCGATTGAAGATATGATCGCCGAAGAAGACATGGTCATCACGATTACGCACAATGGATTCATCAAGCGATTTCCAGTCGATGTTTCCAGACGGCAAAACCGTGGGGGGCGCGGAAGTCAGGGCGCGCAGGCAAAAGACGATGACTTTGTTCGCACTATTTTCATCGCTGGCACACACGATTATTTCATGTTTTTTACTAATAAAGGACGATGCTATTGGCTTAAGGTGCACGAAATACCGCGCGGCGGAAAGGCAACCCGAGGCCGGGCGATAGTCAATCTGATTAATACTCAGCCCGGTGAATTGGTGCGCGGTGTTTTGAGCGTCAAGGAATTTGATGAAACCCACAACATCATTATGGTAACGCGAAAAGGATTAGTGAAAAAGACGGTTTTATCCGAGTATGGAAATCCCAGAAAAAACGGCATTCGTGCGATCAACCTAAGAGAAGACGACGATCTTATCGACGTTCAAATGACGACTGGCGACCAGGACATAATTCTGGGTACATCGGAAGGAAAATCAATTCGATTCCACGAAGTAGATGTTCGGCCTATGGGCAGAACTGCAACTGGCGTCATCGGTGTTCGTCTGCCGCGAAAAGACACTCATGTCGTTGGAATGGTTACAATCAAAGGCGAAAGCGGAACTCTGCTGGCAGTTTCCGAAAACGGTTTCGGAAAACGATCGGACATCAAGGATTATCCGGTCATTCATCGTGGCGGTAGCGGCGTTATCACGCTGAAAACGACCATCCGGAACGGAAAAATGGTCACGCTTCGCGAGGTCGTGGATTCGGACGACCTGATGATTATTACCGTCAAAGGCGTATTGATCCGCATGCCCGTATCGATGATCCGTACGATCAGCCGGAATACGCAGGGAGTTACGCTTATCAAATTGGACGACGGCGATGCAATTTCCGCCGTGACGCGCGTCGTAGAGTCCGAGGCAACAAACGGTAATGGTGACGAAACAGAAGAGAACGGATTGACGCTGGACGATTCCGGCGACGGCGGTCTCATTGAGTCTACTAATAGTGAAGATGAGCAAGCCACAATAAGGGCGGGAACAGAATCTTCGGAGAATGAGCCGTAGCATGATTCGACCGCAGGATATTCTGGAAAGGGAGTTTAAAAAAAAGTTTCGTGGATACGATCCTGTTGAAGTGAGATATTTTTTACGATTATTGTCTGACGAAGTTGAGAAATTAACGAGTCGAATTCAGGAACTTGAACTGCTGGAAAAAGAACGAGACGCAATCCGTGCGGTTCAACCCGAGAAGATACTGCAAGAAGCGACCGACAAAGCAGATCAGATGATTCGCGGCGTAGAAGATGTCGCGCACCGTGCGCTTCAGGCGGCGAACGCTGAAAAGGAAAAGATCGAAACGGCGATTCAAAGTTTAAAGCACCAACGTGATAAATTGATCCGTCAATTGGAAAGCGTCCATAAAAATCAGGCAAAAGTCATAGACTTTTTGTCCGGCGGTGATGATATTTCAGAGGATAACGAAAACAAGATCGTCTAAATTATCAGAGAATAGAATCATGATGACGTTATACTGGGAAATTGCCAATAAAATCGCTGAAGGGAAAAGTTTTCGGTTCGCAACGATTATCTCGGCAGGCGCGGCGCCGATGAGTCTATTCGATAACAATGAGTTTCCTATAATTTTCCGGAATCCCGGTGTGGATATATTGGAAAATGTATCGACAAACGCGATGTTGATGCGGGTAGAAAATTCGGGCGATCCCATCGTCTGGCGAGAATCGGTTCGGGCTTGCGTTCGGAGTGGCGCAAAAGAAATTCTATTTGTTGGTAGCGGAATCTCGACCGAATACAAAGCGCCTTACAACGGTTGCATTGTAACAAACCATGTAAATGTTTCTGGAGAAAACCCGCTGATCGGTCAGAACGATGATTATTTAGGTGTGCGATTTCCCGACATGTCAAACCTATATCATCCACTGTTGATAGATCGGCTGAGAGCCTATTCGGATAAAGCGAATCTGGAAGAAGGCGGATTGTTGGTTTGTTGCGGTAAAACCGCCGCGACTGATCTTGAAAAACGCATCGCCGAACGTCCGGAAATCAAAGTCGTATCCCGCGACGTTGCGTTTGGAGCCATCGCCGCCAAGCATGCGGGAATTCCCTCGGCGGCGGTCGTCTTTTATCCAAACGTCAAGCCGGAGATTGTCGTCGGCATGATCCGGGAATATTTTAAGAATATGCGGTGACGGCGACGCAATTTCCCCGCGGTTTAAAGAAAATCCATAAAATCGTTTCTAATTGTCTTCTCTTTTGGGTTATATTTTTGTCCTGAAACGATGTTGATGGATTTTTACAGGGGAGTTATTGAGTAACAAAAGTCTGATTCTGGCTCTGGTTTGTATCGTACAGGTTTTCGCGCGCGCCGAAAGCGTTGATCGTTCGGATCAGATTTTCGCAAATAAGGACACGGCGCGAGTCTGGGTTTACATTCGGAAAGAAGCGTTGACAGAAAACCGAAGACAGCCGGATATTTGTTCCAATAGGACCCAGCGTCGCCTTCAAAAAATGGGATTGTCCGTCGCCGAAGATTTTATCCCAGACGATTCATTTCGCGCCAGACTTTCAGAATGTGTCATAACGATTCGGCATTATTCGAAAATTCTCTGTGCTTACAGTTGTGAGATTACTCGCGAACAGTATGACGAAGTTCTTGCACGGCCCGAAATCGAAAAAATTACCCCCGTCGGCGTTTATAAAAAAAACAACGATTTTGAACGGATTGTTGTGGCGGATAAAAGTCTCGGCCGCACTTTGAGTAACGCCGGTGATTATGGCAATTCCTATCAACAACTCGCGCAGTTGAACATTCCTGCCGTTCATGATTCCGGTTTGACCGGAAATGGCATCCGCATTGCCATATTCGACACGGGTTTTAATAAAGATCACCCGGCGTTTCAGCGCATTATTGATGAGGAACGACTGATTGCAGGACACGATTTTATTTTCAACGACGAGAATGTGCAAGACGAAATTCCCGATGATACGACGAGCGAGGGGAATCAGGACGGCCATGGAACATCTGTCTGGAGCGAGATCGGCGCGTACGTTCCCGGCACGATGATCGGAGCGGCTTATCGGGCTGAGTTCATCCTTGCCAAAACAGAACGGCTGGGTTCTGAGACGAGCGTCGAAGAAGACAATTACGTGGCGGCGATTGAATGGGCTGACAGGCTTGGCGTTGACGTGATTTCAACATCGTTGGGC
>PEYN01000164.1 GCA_002774355.1 Candidatus Marinimicrobia bacterium CG08_land_8_20_14_0_20_45_22
GTGTGTACGATGTTATGACACAGTTAGTGCTACTAAGAACTGTGTACGATGTTATGAAACTTGCCAAATAAAGAATAAGAAATAATCAAATTTTGAATAAGATGAAACTTAGCCAGTTAAAAAAATTAAAATCCCGAATAGTTGGGAATGCGTCCTCCCCGTCTGTGCAACGCAGTCGGGCGGGTGTGAACTCTGCGGTTTATGAATTAAGCAGGCTAATAGTCATTTCCCATCATGCTGACCGATTTTATTTCCAAACAATCACACATTAATGCAGGAATCTTGACATGAAACCTCAAACCAAGTATTTGATCCGGTGGTTAGCGATAGCCGCTTTTGCGCTAGCTCTCGTTTTGCTCTTCATCTCGCTGTTTCAGAACTTCATCAAACCACCGAAAATCAATCTTCCGGTCAGAGAAGCGCGTGCCGTCTGGATGAGCCGGTTTGATTACACAGAACGGTTCAAGACGCACGATCCCGATTCGATCCGCGCTTATATCGACGAATCGTTCCGCCAAATTCACGACGCCAATTTCAATATGGTTTTCTTTCAGGTTCGCGGAAACGCCGATGCTTTTTATCAATCCAAATATGAGCCCTGGAGTATATTACTAACCGGAACGCTGGGGAAAAATCCCGGATGGGATCCTTTAGAATTCGCCATTCAAACGGCTCACAAATACGGGTTAGAACTTCACGCTTGGATCAATACTTTTCCAGCTTGGCGCGGATTGGAAAATCCCATCCTAACGACTCCGCTTCATCCGTATCTACGACATCCAGAATGGATCGTTTGTGATAATTCGGGCAAACCGATGCCAAAATCCGACCATTATATTTCATTTTCCCCCGGAATTCCCGCCGTGCGCGACCATATCGTTAAGGTCGTTGCCGACATCGTCTCAAAATATGACGTCGATGGAATTCACTTTGATTATATACGCTATCCTGAAAATTCCCCCGAACTCGGTTATTCCCACGACCGCATCAGCATCCGAAGGTTCAAGTCGCCGGAATCCAATCCGCTAAATCTAAACTGGGACGATTGGCAGAGAGATCAAGTAACCGCTTTTATCACCAAAGCCTACGACACCATTACGTCGATCAAACCCTATGTCAAAGTCTCCGCATCTGTCATTGGAAATTATCAAACTTCAGGCTGGAACGGCTATAATGTAGTTTATCAAGACGCCCGGCGCTGGGCTGAAATCGATAAAATCGATATGATCGTTCCGATGATTTACTACCGACGCGATTACCGTGAAAATTCCTTTCCAACAGTCGTCAAGGAATGGAAAGAAACAATTCACAAAGAACGTCCGGTGCTCGCAGGGTTGGGCGCCTACGCGCTTGATTGGGACGAGATTTTGCTCGAAATCGATGACACGCGCAACAATGGATTATCGGGATTGGTTTTCTTTGCGATCAGTTCGCTGGATTCCGAAAAACTGGCTTCTCTGAAATCGACGAAATTCCAGTATCCGACGCTTCTGCCAGCGCTCTCGTGGAAAGATACCATTCCACCCATGACGCCAAATAATTTCCAAATTGCCAAAGAAGAAAAACAGGTTCGTTTTTCGTGGACATCGCCAGACGTTCCAAAAGACCACGAAATTGTTCAACAATACGTTATTTACCGATCAAAATTCAAACCGGTCGATACGACTCGCGGCGAAAATATCTTCGTTATTGTTTCGGGAACTCAAACTGAAATGCTTGTCGATCCTAAAAAGAACATCGACGATTATTTCTACACCATCACAGCGCTTGATCACGCCAGAAACGAAAGCAAGCCATCGTCTGCCCTTCGAGTTGAAGATTAGTATGATTAATTTAGTAAGACCTGTACACCTCTGGCGAAAACGACTCTTGAAAAAACGCGGTTTCCGGCGCTTTTAAAGGATCAGATAGATTCCATTAGTCTAGATTCAAGCGTTCGTTTCGGCTGTGAACCGGTGATTTGAGAAAACACAGCCCCATTTTTAAAAAGTAACAGCGCCGGAATGCTACGAATACCGAATCTGGGCGGAATCATCGGGTGTTCTTCCACGTTCAATTTACCGAACTTGATCTTTCCGGCGTATTGCTTCGATAGTTCTTCCACAATCGGTTCGATTTTTAAACAGGGAGCGCACCATGTCGCCCAAAAATCGACCAAAACCGGGATATTGGATTTCAATACTTCTGCTTCAAAATTACTCTCAGTAATCACGATCATGCCAAACCTCTATACCAACGATAATTTATTTACTGAATTACAACGAGATAATTTATCCAGACAACATTTAAAACCAAACGATTTGTAACGGCGATTCTGCACTATTTTTCCCGAATCCATTGCATCAATTCGGGAAACGTCGGCCGCTTTCCATACCTCAAAATTGCTACCCGAAAAATCTTCCCAGCACCGACCATCGCCAACCAGGTAAATATTCCCAACGTTGCGGCAGTCGATAAAATTTCCCAGAGCGGCGGCGTTTCAACGCCAATTCTCAGAATCATAAAAAACGGCGTAATAAATGGAATGAAAGAACAAACAACCGAAACAACCGAGTCCGGATTAGCAATGACGTATGACGACATCATGATCGGAATAACCGTAATGAACGATAGAATCGAAACCGCTTGCTGAGCGTCTTGTTCTGAATTAAAAACGGCGCCGACGGATGCAAAAATCCCGGCGTAAAACAGATAACCGAGAATAAAATAGATTAGAAAATATATCGTGTTCGCAGAAGTGATTATCTCGATTCCCTGAGAACTGGAAACGAAATAACCGACGACAAGATATAACGCCAATTGCGCCAAACCGAGAAATCCAAGCCCGATGATCTTCCCGGACATCAATTCGGTCGGCGTGACCGAACTGAGCAAGATTTCTACCAGCCGGTTCGTTCGTTCCATCAGTACGCTTCTCAGCAGAATTTGAGATGACATAAAAATCGCAAAGAAAAGCATCAACACAAAAATAATCGGCGTGAGATATGACAGCATCTCGTTGCCTTCCTTTTCGACGCCCTCTTTTTCTACATCGATCATCTTGAAATCAACACGTTTGGTCAACGAGCGAATCAATTTCACGTTCAACCCGGCGTCTTGCATCCGCGCGGACGAAACCACTTCGTTTAAGGCATTGGCGATTTCCGACTGATCTTTAAAATTCCCGACGTTTTTCGCATAATACTGGACGCGCAAACTATCTTTGATGTCCGCCGGAATGACCAGATAACTTGTTATCACTGACGAATCCAGCAATTCCGCCGCCTGTTTTTTCATGACAGTAGAATCGGCATTCTGAAAAAGAACTACTTGATATTTCGGATTGCCGTCTTTCAGGTGTACATTTTCGGCGAGATGAATTTCCAGCCGATTTCCCAGATAACCTGTTTGATCAACGACCGCGATGATTCTCGATTCCGTATCTTCACCCGTCATGATCCACGTCGGAATGAACATCGAAGCGACGATGATGATTGGCATGATTAGCATCGAAATGATAAACCACTTCGATCGCAGGCGTGTGAGGAATTCCCAGGAGGCAATTATCCAAATATTTTTCATCAGATCATACCTCCTTGACATGTTTAATGAAAATCTGTTCGAGTGTCGGCTCTTCAACCCGAAATCCCGTAACGGTGACGCGTTCCATGACTTTTCTAAGGAAATCATTCAGCGAATCGGCATTTCGCAAAATTCCCGTTAGTCGCCCGTTACAAATTGACAGATCGTCCAATTCAACGTCTTCGATTGCTTTCGCATCGCCGGTAAATTCCAGCGAAATGGTCTGCGTACCAAAATCTTTTTTAATTTGCGCCAGATCGCCATACAAAATTCGCTTTCCCTGACTGATCAGGCAAATTTCATTGCACATACGTTCGACCTGCTCCATCTGGTGAGTTGAAAAAATGACGGTCGTTCCGTTCTGTTTCAATTCGTTGATAATATCTTTCAACAACAGTTGATTGACCGGATCAAGTCCGGAAAACGGTTCATCCAAAATGACCAAAACAGGATCATGAATAACCGCAATGATGAACTGAACTTTTTGTTGATTCCCCTTCGACAATTCCTCAATTTTTCGATGGGAATAAGCAGTTAATTCAAACCGTTCTAAAAAACGATCGGTGCGTTTGGAAGCGTCGGACGACGAAAGCCCTTTCAATCTTGCCAAATAAACGATTGTTTCTTTGAGTTTCATTTTCTGGTACAATCCGCGCTCTTCCGGTAAATAACCAACGCGTTTGTACCGGCTTCTTTGAATCAATTCTCCGTTATAAAATATATGTCCGGAATCGGGTCGTATAATGTTCATAATCATCCGGATCATCGTCGTTTTTCCGGCGCCGTTTGGTCCCAAAAGTCCGAAAACCGAGCCTTGTGGGACTTCAAAACTCAGAGAATCAACAGCGAGCGTTTTGTTGAACGCTTTGGTTATATTACGAATTTCGAGCATGATTTTCCCTTAGTGGATGAGATCTCATTTCCCACTCTTTACTTAACGATGAACTTGACAAATCTTCGTTTGCCGACCTTCACGATATTTTCCGAACCGCTCGATAATTCAAGGTTGATATCGGACACTTTTTCATCGTTCAGCCGGACGGCGCCCTGAGCAATAAGTCGCCGCGCTTCGCCGTTTGATGAAACAACGCCGTTGTCGGTCAAAAGTTTGACCAGCAGACGCGATTCAGCGGCCGGCTCGATGACAACTATTTGAATGTCATCCGGTATTTCCTTCTTGCTGAAAACCTGTTCGAAATTCGACTGCGCTTCTTCCGCGGCTTGTTCGGAATGATACATCGCGACTAATGTTTTCGCTAATTCCTTTTTGATGGTCATCGGATTAACTTTCGGGTCTTTGAGTCGCGCCTCGACACTCCGTAGTTCATTGAGAGACAGGTCGGTCGTCAATGTAAAATATTTCAGAATCAGATGATCGGGAATGGACATTACCTTACCGAACATGTCCGCCGGTTCGTCGTCGATGCCGATGTAATTTCCAAGACTCTTGCTCATTCTCTGCGCGCCGTCGATTCCTTCCAAAACCGGGAGTGTCAGGACGATTTGCGGAGACTGTCCGTAGTCGCGTTGAACCTGCCGGGCGGCGATAAGGTTGAATTTCTGCTCGGTGGCGCCTAGTTCAACGTCGGCGCGAATCGCGACGGAATCGTAACCTTGCATAAGCGGATAGAAAAACTCGTGCAAACTGATCGGTTTTTCTTCATTGAATCGTTTATGAAAATCATCCCTCTCGAGAATCTGCGAAATGGTAAATTTTGAGGCAAGATTCATGATTTCGTCAAATTGCATTTTTTTGAACCACTCGCCGTTGTAATAAACTTCCGTCTTGTTCCTGTCAAGAATTTTGAAGAACTGCTTCTCATAAGTTTGAGCATTTTTCATCACGGTTTCGTAAGTAAGCCGAGGGCGCGTTTCGTTTTTACCGCTCGGATCGCCCACCATCCCCGTGTAATCTCCAATGATCAGTACAATTGTGTGACCAAGTTCTTGAAATTGTCTGAGTTTCCGGATTCCGACCGTGTGCCCCAGATGAATATCCGGCGCAGTCGGATCAAATCCCTGTTTAATGCGGAGCGGCTGACCTGTTTTAGCCGATCTTTGCAGTTTAGCGATCAATTCTTCTTCCGAGATCAGTTCTTCGGTTCCGATTTTGATGATGTCCAATTGTTCCTGAATGGATGGAAACATATCGTTAGTTACCCTTTCTGAGTCGATCCAATTCCCGTTTGGCGTCGCGTTCGGCTAAAGCGTCACGTTTGTCGAATTGACGTTTCCCGCGTGCAATTCCGATCTCGACTTTGACTTTTCCGGATTCGTTGAAATAAATCCGGGTCGGAATTAGGGTACAACCTTTGATTTCGACGCTTCTTTCCAAACGTTTGATTTCTTTTCGATGAAGCAAAAGTCGCCGTTGCCGCTCTGGTTCATGGTTGTCAAATCCGCCGGCGTAAACATACGGCGTAATGTGAGATTTAATCAGAAAAACTTCGCCGTTGATGATTTTCGCATAACTGTCTTTGAGATTCGCCTGCCCTGCGCGTAGAGATTTGACCTCCGAGCCCTGCAATTCGATTCCCGCTTCGATCTTATCATCGATAAAATAGTCATGGAAGGCTCGGCGGTTGGTTGCAACATTTTTAACTTCACTCTTTTTCACGACGAAAAACTTACTCGCTTTTCGGAAAACTTTCAATGTTAATCTTGGATAAATTGGAGGCAGTTGATATATTTAACGGCTTTTTGAGCCCGGGTGGTGGAACTGGTAGACGCGCTAGGTTCAGGACCTAGTGGCCAATAGGCCGTGCGAGTTCAAGTCTCGCCTCGGGCACGATGTCAAAAACAAACTGGAAAAATTTGAAGACAAGAGCCGATTCGTTTCGTACGGAACTGACCGTCATTTACCTGGCGTACAAACATCCGAAAACACCATGGTCTGCCAAAGTCATCATTGCGCTGACAATCGGTTATGCACTGAGCCCGATTGACCTGATCCCCGATTTTATTCCGGTCTTAGGTTATCTTGACGATCTGCTAATCGTTCCATTGGGGATTTATATTTCCATCAAACTCATTCCAAAAGATGTCTTGGAGGCTTGCCGTCAAGAAGCAATCAAAACGCAAAGCATAGCGCCAAAAAGTCGTTTGGTTCCGATTCTGATCATCACAATTTGGATTTTACTTCTCGGTGTTTTGATAAAATTTCTGGCCAACGCATTTTCTGCGAATCCACCGAAATTTACTCCATAAACAGCGGCTGAATGTGCCGGTCGTACAGATTACCCATAACGTCAGGAGCGATAAATTCATCGAGTCTAACCAGTGCATCATGGCATGACTTGCCCATTTCGGCGGCAATTTTATAACCGACGTGAAGCAATTGCCGGAAATGCGGATTGTACGATTTTCCCGAGTCGTCGTGACGCAAAGCCGCTACATATTGTCGGGATGTCCACTGTTGAACTTCTGACGGAAGCGGAAGCAATACTTCATCGATTTCGAGCACTTCGGCGTATGGTTTCATGAGTTCTTCACGGCGGAAAAAGGCTTGTGAATAGATTTCTTTGACGATTTTCAATCCATAAAAATTTTACTACTGGTAGTTGTATTGGGAAAAACTGACAGGGTAATTAATCGGATGCCCGGCGAATACTGATGGAAACGATTTTATTATCGTCGCCCTTAAGGAGTTTGACGGCTGGAACGGGTTGTAAGTTGATGCCCTGAATTGCCAATTGCCGATAAACTTTCTTAATGTCGGTTTTTGCGGAATCGAACCGGATCATACAAATTTCGGAATTTTCGTTGATCAGAACCGATACGACGCCATCGAGAATCCGAATAGAATCCGCGATCCGGGTGGCGTCTCCCCGATTTTCCACATGCGGAATGCGAATCGTCGCCAAAACACTATTTTCGGAAGAATCTTTACCGAGAAAAAGGATTCCGAACACTGCCAGAAACAATCCAAATGAAACCGTAAAATTTACCGATCTTCTCTGCATTTCACTATTTTCTAAAGACCTAACTCTCTACTCGAACGTCCCGTCCCGAAACTTCGGGTTAACTTATTGTATCTCAGATAGTTATCAAAAAATATTTATGTCCCGTGTGTCTGGCTTTATTCTTTTTCCGAACTTTCCACTGTTAAATACATCACTTCTCTTTTTCCCTTTTCCTCGTCCACGAAAATTAAAAGAATCGCGCCGAGAATGAACAAGATCGAGACCGAGGCAATACCGATGCGTGACGATGTGTTAGGCGAATAGCCGAGCCGGGAAGCAACCAAACCGAAACCGCCGATTAGCAATGGCCCAAGAATCGTCGCAAATTTCCCCAGCATATTGTAAAATCCGTAGAACTCGGCGCTCTGGTCTTTTGGAATCAGTCGCGAATAATAGGAACGGCTCAACGCCTGAACGCCACCCTGAACCAATCCAACGACGATTGCCAAAATGTAGAATTCATAGGTTTCGGTCATAAAAACGCCGAAAATCGTTACGCCGATATAAACGCCCAGCGTAATGAAGATCGCCTTTCTTACGTCCCACTTCTCACCTAATTTCCCGAATAAAATCGCCGATGGAAATCCGACAAACTGTGTAATAAGCAACGCGACGATTAGCGAACTGGACGAGAAACCGATCGACATTCCATAATCAACCGCCATTTTGATGATCGTATCGACGCCGTCGATATATAGCCAGTACGCAAGAAGGAAAAGGAATACGACTTTCAGATGGCGAATTTTACGAAAGGTAACAAAAATTTGCCCGAATCCCTGCCGAATGTATGTACCCATTTTTCGCTTTTGTGTCATCGATTTGCGCTCTTTAACATACAAAATCAAAGGAATCGTAAAGATCGCCCACCAGAGAGCGACCGATATAAAACTGAGTCGGATGGATAAAAATTCCACTGACGATTTTAAGAAATCGGTTTTCATCGAAACCGTTCCGAAATGGTTTTCCACTCCGGAAACGCCGATCAACATGCCATTTTCGACGCCGGAATATGAAATCCGGTTATTCAGTGTGAAGTGCGCAGAGTCGGCATTCGT
>PEYN01000165.1 GCA_002774355.1 Candidatus Marinimicrobia bacterium CG08_land_8_20_14_0_20_45_22
TATCACGCCGCAAAATATTTTATCGAAAATCTCCAGTCTGAAATCCAAGTGGATCGAGCCGGAATCTTACCAACCACGTAAAGGGATTTTACCGGAATTGCTGGTTAAACAGATTTATCCTTATTATCAGGAAGCGTTAAAACAGGCGAATTCTCTGGACTTCGACGATTTGCTCATTTTTCCGCTAAAGATTTTTACAGCCTTTCCGGAAGTTCTCGAAAAGTACCGCCGGAAGTACAAGTTCATACTCGTCGATGAGTATCAGGATACTAACAAACCGCAGTTTATGTTCATTGATGCGCTTGGGAAAAAACACCGACGCGTGTGCGTCGTTGGAGATGACGATCAAAGTATTTACAGTTGGCGCGGCGCCGACATTGAGAATATTCTCCGATTCGAGAGTGCATTTCCCAAAGCGAAAGTTTTTAAACTGGAGCAAAATTACCGTTCGACGAATACAATTCTCAAAGCCGCCTCTGCAGTCGTTTCTAATAATGTCAATCGGGCAAAAAAGACGCTCTGGTCTAAGAATCAGGAAGGCGAACCGCTGAACAAAATTCAGGCTGAAGATGAATACGACGAAGCCGCTCGCATCGCATCCTGCATTCAGAATGAAATCTTACATGCCAAGCGGAAATTCAAGGATTTTGCCATTTTATATCGTACGAACGCTCAATCCCGCGTGCTGGAAGATATTCTTCGCCGAAACAACATTGTCTATGTCCTTGTCGGCGGCGTTAAATTTTACGACCGGAAGGAAATCAAAGACACACTGGCTTTTTTTCACCTGCTTTGCAATCCGAAAGACGACGTCAGTTTCAAACGTATCGTCAATTTTCCGCCGAGAGGTATTGGCAAGACAACGCTTGAATACGTCGAAAATTTTGCGCATAAGAATCATTTATCTTTGTATGAGTCTCTACCTCAAGTAGATAGTTTCGAACTCAGTCCGAGATCGATTCAGGCGCTGGCGCAATTTTATCAGATGGTTTTGCGAATTCAGTCCAGCCGCACGACGCTTTCGTTTGAGGAATGGTCACGAATCGTCGTTCTTGAACTGGGGCTTCGCGATTATTTTAAAGAGTTGGGCGGTGAAGAGGCTTTGGAACGATTAGCAAACGTCGATGAATTGCTAAATGATATTTCCAAATTCTGCTCCGATGAGCAAAATCCGACACTGGAATCGTATCTGGAAAAAGTCGCGCTGAACACGCAGATCGATTCGTGGGAAGATACGAAAAATGCCGTTTCGCTCATGACTTTGCACAGCGCGAAAGGTTTGGAATTCCCCGTCGTCTTTATCTGCGGACTCAATCAGGGACTTCTGCCGATGGAACGCGACATGTCAGAAAAAAGCATCGAAGAAGAACGGCGACTTTTCTATGTCGGTTTAACGCGAGCGAAGGAAAAAATTTACCTTTCGTGTTCGGAGTCGCGCATGTACGCCGGTGAGACCAAATATTCATCGGAGTCGCGCTTTCTCTCCGAGATTCCACCGGAACTCATTTGGGTGAAATCCCGCAAAGAAAATGTCATTTCAGCCAGCCGTCAACAGCGAAAATCCTATCAAAAAAAAACCGTTGATAAGGCGGAAACATCCGGACAGCCATTCGTCGTGCCGGAAGCTAGTCGCCAAATCCAGATCGGATCAATTGTCACGCATCAGATTTTCGGAGTGGGAAAAGTTCTCGGAATAGATGGTTATGGACTAAACGCGAAACTTCACATTCTGTTCAGGTCAGCCGGTCAGAAAACAATCGTCGCTAAATACGTCAAACTGAGTTCGTAGATTTTCACTTTAATAAGTCTGTTCCCAGACCTTGCGCGTCGATCATTCCTTTGGCGATTTGGTCGCAGAGTTCGTTGTAGTCGTTTCCAGAATGACCGGCAACATATTTCCAGATAATTCCAGAATGATTTAGTTCATCAAGCGCCTGCCAGAGGTCTTGATTCTTGACACTTTTCTTGTTGGCAGTTTTCCAGCCTTTCATCTTCCAGTTTTTCAGCCACTGAGTGATGCCGAGTTTGACATATTCGCTATCCGTAAAAATAGTTGCCGATTCATTCCGGTCGAGCAGTTTCAGAGCGGCGATCGCCGCCGAAATCTCCATCCGGTTATTGGTCGTGTCAGGATCAAATCCGCCGTACTTTTGTAAAGTTTGTGAATCATCGATCATAACAACCGCCCAACCGCCGGGCCCGGGATTTCCTTTACAACTGCCGTCGGTATAAATAGTTTTCATGGCGCGAATTTATAACGATTTCCGTTATTAACCAGAAAAATCATTCCGGGGGGCTTGGCTTTTCCGTCTCGATCTTGAATAAAACACCGTCGCGGAAATAGAACTGTTTTTCACTCCCGTCCGAATAAGAATAAATCCAGAGTTGGAACAGGTGGTTCAAGTGATCTGTGTATTTATTGATTGTTGATGGTTTTTCAAGAATCTTTAAAACCGTTTCTTCCTGCATTCCAAGTTCTGGCTCGGGTTGGATTTTAGGAGCGACTGGGATTCGCTGACGCGACGTTTCTTTCAATTTTTGGATAGCCATTTCTTTTTGCAGAGCGCGAACGCCGTCTTCGAGAATCTGGATCGGTTCTTTGGTGATAAATTGAATATCCGGCCGAACTCGCGTCGCCCGCTTTAAGGATTCAAGCGCCAGTTCGACGTTTTTCTCATCGATGGATTTATTGGCGTCGTTGAGATAACCGTAAGCGATTTTCAACAACCATGGATCGACGCGTTCCCGAATCGGCGGATGCTTTTTAACAGCCATATCGAAGCTGGCAACCGCTTTGTCCCAGATGCCGTATTCGGTAAAAAGCGCGCCTCGGTGGAAATATATCTCGCTCCAGTATTCATTAGATAGGCTGGTGATGTCGGGAATTGGAAGGATTTCGACCTTTTTTAGTAAATCTTCCGCCGCATCGATTTGATTTTCCAGAAAGAGCGAATCCATGTCGTGAATGAAGTTTTCCGTGATTTTCTGGAAATCTTTGGTAATCACCGAGTCTAACTCCTCGATATGTTTTGACTTAGCCTGATCCAGATAGTTTGTGGCTTTTGTAAAATTTTTCGTCTCGATGAATCCTTCAGCGAGAATGACATTTTGGTAAGGCATCTGGTTGATACATTCCTGAATCATACGGCGCACCTTAAAGCGTCGTGGATGTCTCGGAATGCCGCTGAGCAATTGCTCAAAATTGGCTTTAGCCGCGATGTAATCACCCGATTTATACAGTTTTTTAGCGTCGTCTCCTACGGTTTCATAACCACCAAACATTGAACTGAATGTCAAATAAACGCCGAGACTGTTGAAGTTCATTCCGGTCAACGGGCTGAGCCGTTTGGGATCGTCCAGTCGGTCGAAATTTGCTGAAATATATTTGATCTCGACACCATACGCTTCCTTGAAGCGTTCTCCTTTTCGCATGAACATTTTCATTCCGACCGCGATAGACCATGTCGTTTTTTGCTGGTCGAGAAATCGATCTCCGCTGAGAGAACGATAGGCAGTTGCCAACGATTTGCCATAGTTGAACTGCACGGTGTTGCAAAATCGTTCCGACCATTGAAAAATGACGGACTGGTTGAAATTAATCTCGAGAATTCGAGGCGAATAAAACAGACGAGTTCCATCTTCTGGACTTTCGCTGTTCCAGCCATCCGGCAGTTTTAATTTAGCAAGCGGCGTCGTATAACTCCCGCCAAATCCGGTCTGAAAATCGACAAGATTCTGCGGGATGACATAGCGCAGGAAGTTGAACTTCAGCAAATCGAGTTCGAATCGGTACAGCGACCGGTAGTACAGCAAATCGGAATTTTCCAGCGATGTTTCCGTCGAATCGAAGATGAGTGGAGAGCCGAATAGACTGACGAGTTGTGTTCCCACCTTGAATTCGAAAGGCGTCATCGAAAGCGGCATCCGATATTCGATCGGATTGGAGAAAAAATCGGCGATTTTTATGAGAACTTGAGCGGCCGATAACCGAAACCACCCAAGCAAGATTACTGTAATAATCATCGAACGCTTCACAAGATAAAAATAATGACACCTTGCCATAAAGCAAAGTGGAATATTCATTTTCAATTAGAGTAATAGATTATAGCTTGCGTTAATAAAAATAATAGATTAAAATTCTTTTGAAGTCTTGAAAAAATGATTATGAGAGCAAAGCGTTAAAACAAAAAGGTAACTTAACAAGTGGACGGAATACATCAGATTACGTATCAGTTGCTCAATGAATTGTCTATTAAAAAAGAAATAGCCCTTATTGATCTCTTTACACAATTAGGCTATGATTATCAGCGAGAAGACGGCCAAATAATTATTCAGAAACTTGCTCGCTCACAATCGGAAGTCGTAGATAAAATTGAATTCTTTGCGGGATGCGGCGACTTCAAAATTTTCTGGATTCGTCTTAAACCATCTGAATTGCGCAGAACGGATGAACGGATTATTCTGAACCAGATAAATCAAAAGTATCCCTATAATCTCACCATTTTCTCGAATTCGGATGATACGCATTGGGATTTCGTCAATGTGAAGTTGATTGCCGATAAAACCGAAGAAAATCAAAAATCAGAAAAGCGAAAATATATCAGAAGAATTCGGATTGGTGAAACCGAACGATTACATACCGCATCTGAGAGAATCAGCAAACTCCAAATTCTTGACCAAAAAGTTTCACCCCTTGCTTTACAGAATCAACATGACGATGCTTTTGATGTCGAGCAGGTTACGCAAAGATTTTTCGATGAGTTTGTCGATATATTTAGAAATATCAAAGTCGATCTTTACAAACAAACAAAAGATAAAGCATTCGCTCATAAATTCACGATCCAGTTTCTCAGCCGTATCATGTTTTTCTACTTCATTCAAAAAAAGCGCTGGCTGGGTGATGATGTGGAATTTTTTAAACATTATTGGGACACCTATCGCAAATCAGGTCGTCCGATAGATTCATTTGTAAGTGATTGGCTTAGAATTCTTTTCTTTGAATCGCTGAACCACAAATATTCTCATCCGGCGTGGATGCCACAAGAACTCCATGCTATTCTTCACATGGCGCCTTTCCTGAATGGAGGATTGTTTACCCAAAATCCAAAAGACGACGCTTTTAATGACTACAAATGCTTGATTACTGATGCCCAATTTGAGAATATCCTGAACTTCTTCCAGAGTTACAACTTCACGATTACCGAAGACTCGCCTATCGATCAGGAAGTTGCCGTTGACCCGGAAATGATCGGCAAGGTTTATGAATCGTTGGTCAACGTTAGCGATGAGATTGACGAGCGCGGCGAAGCAGGCGTTTTCTATACGCCACGGACGGAAATCAGACTCATGTGCAGTCTCGCGCTGGTTGATCGAATGACAAAAGAAATCGGGGAAGAACACCGCAATTTGCTCTATGAATTGATTTTCGCTTTCTCCGAAGATGAAAAGAACTCCGTCGATGAAAGAGTCGCTCATCATAATCTTTGGGGAAAAATCGATCAATTTCTCAGAACCGTAACCATTCTCGATCCTGCCGTCGGCTCTGGCTCATTTCTCGTCGGAATGCTTTCAATAATAACCGATTTGTCCAAAAGAGCCAATAACCAGATCGGAACGCATGAGCGCGAATATGACCTGAAGAAACGAATCATCGCCAATTCACTGTATGGCGTCGATGTTATGGAATGGGCTGTCTCAGTTTGCGAACTGCGTCTCTGGCTTCAATTAGTCGTTGAAACCGACTTGAAGGTCGAAGAGCGCACGCTTGAAGCGCTTTTACCCAATTTGACATTTAAAATCCGTCAGGGCGATTCACTGGTACAACAAATCGGCGATTTGAACCTGACGCAGTTGAAAACATCAAATTTACCCAGCTATATCAAAGGCAGGATTACCTCCCTTAAATCCGAGAAACTGAAATATTTCTTTAACGATAAAACGGGAAAATTTCGTACCAAGGAATCGATCCACCGCGAAGAAGTGAACATCTTTGACGCCATCATCGATCATCAGGCGGATAAAATCCGAAAGGAAATCCACCGAATCAACCAGATCATCGAACAACCGGATTTTGAACAATTGTCTCTGCTGACCAACGAGCAGGGAGATAAAAAAGAGCAACTAAACTTCCTTCGCGAACAATATTTACAGGCCAAACAAGCCCAACAGACGGAACTGGAAAAACTGCATGCAATGCGGGAAAAACTGACAAATCCCATGAACGTACCATTTGTTTGGGACATTGCTTTCGTAGAAATCTTTGAAGGGGATCAGCAAGGTTTCGACATTGTTCTTGGCAATCCGCCTTATGTCCGGCAGGAATTGATCGCCGATCCAAAGGAAAATAGAGAGAATTTCTCTGAAGATGCCTGGCGGGAACGTAAACGCGCCTATAAAAACAAACTGATGCAATCTGTCTATGAAAAATTCCCGGATTATTTTAAGAGTAAAAGGAACGATAAACTCCTCAAGCCGCTCAATGCCAAAAACGACCTCTACGTCTATTTCTATCTGCATGGTTTGTCTTTGCTTAATTCTCAGGGCAGTTTCTGCTTCGTTACTTCCAATTCCTGGCTGGACGTCGGCTATGGCAGAGACTTGCAGGAATTCCTTATTAAAAACGTCCCGATCCATTTCATCATGGACAATCAGGTCAAACGTACTTTCAAATCCGCCGACGTCAACACCGTCATTTGTCTGTTCGGCAATCCGCAGGAAAAGGTCGTCAACGATCAGCGCGTAAAATTTATCATGTTCAAGACGCCTTACGAGTATGTACTGGAACCGGTTATCTTTGAGGAAATCGAATCGGCTGGCGAAATGAAAACGACGCCGGAATATCGCATTATTGTCAAGACACCGCTTGAACTCCTCCAAAACGGTTCGGAAATTGTTGGTCGAACAGAATCAGTTGAAAATGTACAGACCCAGGCGAAAGAACCAAACGGTTTCGATGATCTCTGTTCGACCAATAAAGTCAGTGAACCAGTAAGTCGAACAGATTCTGTCGGTAAATCACAAACCAAACCGAAAAACATAAAAGATTTCAGCAACCTCTGTTCGACCAACAACTATACCGGCGATAAATGGGGCGGCAAGTACCTGCGCGCGCCGGACATCTACTACAAGATACTGGAAAAAGGCAAAGGCAAACTCGTGCGACTGGGCGACATTGCTGAAGTGCGTTTCGGAATCAAAACCGGCGCGAACGAATTCTTCTACCTTGACAAAGACAAGATCGCCGAGTGGGGAATCGAGGAAGAGTTCCTGAAACCCGTTATCTTCTCTCTTAAAGAACTGAAATGTATAGCAGATCCACTTGTTAATTTGACTCTAAAGATGATTTCATGTCATAAGGACAAAAAAGAATTAAAGAATTCAAAGGTATTAGCGTATATCGAATGGGGTGAAAAAGAAAAATTTTCTATTCGTCCGAGCGTACATGGAAGAAATCCGTGGTATTCTTTAGGAAAACATTGGAAAGCAGTCCCTCTTGTATTCCCCGCAAAAGTAGGAGAACGATTTCTTGTACTTTTAAATACTCAACAAGTTTTTGAAGATAAAAAACTATATGGAATAATCCCAAAATCAAATGATTCAGTTTTAGAATTAGCAGCGATTCTTAATTCGACCTTAACTCGTTTCTTTGTAGACTTAACTTGTCGTCAACTTACAGGTGCTCAAGCAATAGCAGATATAGATGTTATGGTCGCTGAAAATCTTCAAATTGTAAATCCCTCTTTTATTGATTCTAAAATTCTTTTAGAACGATTTTGGATGTTGGCGAAAGATACAATCGGTAGCATTCTTTTAGATTGCGGTTTTGACAAAGATAAATCTATCCGTTCCCAACATCCCAATCCACTTCCCGACCGCAAGGCGCTGGACGATATTGTGTTTGATGCGCTAAGCTTGACGCAAGACGAGCGGAACGAGGTCTATTGGGCGGTTTGTGAGTTGGTGCAGAATCGGTTATCGAAGGCAAGGAGTGTATAAATGTCTGCACCAGGATTTATGGGATTATAGGATTGACAGGATTGTTTCCTAAGTAATGTATTCAAGATTAAGAAGGAGAAAGAATTGAAAAACGACATATTGGAAAAATGTACCGACTATATCAAAGAGCGCAATTTTGTCGTTGGTTTTGGTTTTCCACTTGTAAATATTGATGAAGAAATAATAATCAGGAATATATTGAAATCGCTGTTGACAATTCAAAATAGTCCCAATAAAAAAATCAGGGAGCGCAGTTTTAATATCTGGGGCGGGAATCACCTTGATCGTTACTATGTTGCGTTACCGGAAAATATATCAGTAAAGATAGTCGATATATTCAGGAAGAATTTAGATCCTAATTTTACCAACGTTTCGACGTCCTTTGGGGAAACAAGTCGCATGGGATTGTACCCGATCTACCGTTACGAGAACGGTAATATCATTGAGTATAATGACGACAGCGTTGCGGGAAAGACCCGGATCGATAATGAAAACTGGTACGGAACTGGCGCAAAAATCCAATTTCGGTTATGTTGCCGTGCTGAACTCCTTGGATATGAGAAATACTGCATTATTGATGATTGGAAATAATTAATGGTAAGTTAGCGAAGGCAAGGAGTGTGTAAAGATTCACTCATGTTCCGAATTTATTTTCGACTATAAATTTGTATAAAAAAACCATGAAAGGTGTTATTTTTGTACCATGAGAAAGTTAGATACAATACATGTTGAAAATTTTAAATCAATCCGGTCTCAGGACATCGCGCTTAATTCTCTGAATGTCTTCATTGGTGCAAATGGCGCCGGGAAATCAAACTTCATCGGTTTGTTTAAATTCCTAAATAAACTGGTTGATAAAAAATTGCAGGTCTATACCGGCGAGTCCGGAGGCGCTGATAGTTTTCTCTATTTTGGTCGTAAGAATTCTGACCACCTGAGTATTATTCTATCTTTTGATGAAGAAATTAATGGCTATGATTTAAAGCTGGTGCCGTCTGCTGAAGATCGTTTTATCTTTGCCGAAGAAAGTGTTTGGTATCACTATAAACCTCTTTATGCCTCACCTTATAGAAAATATTTATCTTCCGGACATTCCGAATCAAAATTATCTGAATACTCTGATAATCAATCAAAAAATGTAGCGCATCATGTTATCCAGGATTTAAAAAGTTGGAAGTTGTACCATTTTCACGATACCAGTGAAAGCGCCAAAGTCAAACTTACTGGAGATATTTCCGAGAATCGCATGCTTAATCCCGATGCGAGTAATCTCGCGGCTTTATTATATAGTCTTCAAAAAACACATCCTCAGCACTTCAACAATATTGAAGACACAGTTCGACTTGTCGCTCCATTTTTTCATAGTTTCCATTTAGAACCGACCCAACAAAATCCACAAAAAATCATGCTTGAATGGTATGATAAAGGAAGTGATCAATCTTTTAATGCCTCCGCTTTATCCGATGGAACGTTGAGGTTTATGTGTTTAACGACACTTCTGCTTCAGCCGAAGCTGCCTTCAATTATTTTACTTGATGAACCGGAATTAGGATTACATCCTTATGCGATCACTATGCTGGCGGAATTACTTAAATCAGCCTCAAAATCCGTTCAGGTAATAATTGCGACCCAGTCTGTTACATTAGTAAACCAATTTGAGCCATCTCAGATTTTCGTTGTTGAACGAAAAGATAATCAAAGTACATTTACCCATCTTCAGGATGCTAATATGGAAGAGTGGTTAGATGAATTTGGAGTAGGTGATTTATGGGAGAAAAACATTTTCGGTGGACGCCCATAGATGAAAAAAATCTTAGTCTTAGTCGAAGGACAAACCGAAGAAACTTTTACAAAAACGGTTCTGAATCCATATCTTTCTGGATTTGATAGATACATCGAACCTAAAATCATTGTAACAAAAATTGTAAAACGGGGAAATCAGTTCAAGGGTGGCGTTCCACCTTATGAGCGCGTACGAAATCAGATATTACGTCTTATAAACGATACAAGCGCGGCCTTAGTTAGTACCTGTATTGATTATTACGCTTTACCCGATACTTTTCCGGGCAAAGATGCCGTGCAGGGGAGAACTCCTATGGAAAAAGTTGCTTTTCTTGAACAGCAACTATATTTTGACATCAATTCTCCTCGTTTTTTACCATATTATTCACTTCATGAGTTTGAAGCGCTTTTATTCGCTTCACCGCTTGAAATCGCCAATACTTTAATTTCTCCGCAAGAAGGGCCAAGACTTGTTTCTATTCGTAAACAATTTGCATCACCAGAGGACATAAACGACAGACCGCAAACTTGTCCCTCAGCCAGAATTAAGGCAATATTTTCACAATACCAAAAGCCGCTTCATGGAAGCTTGATAGCCCAAAGAACCGGACTTACAAATATTCGAGCCGAATGTCAGCACTTTTCGGAATGGCTTAGGAGACTTGAAGAAATTTAGATAGAAGTAATCAAACTATAGTAGTGAATATATCGGGATAAACAATGCCGCACCAAATCATTGACAATCGAACCAGAAAACTTGCCGACGAAATCAATCAGCAGTTGGAATATACCGAAAAGGCGAAAATTGCCGTCGGTTACTTTTTCCTTTCTGGTTTAGAATCTATCGAAAAACGGCTCCAAGAAAAAGAGCCTGATGGTAGTTTTCAGATCAAGGAAGTGCGCTTACTCATCGGCAATGTCAGCAATAAATCGACGATAGAGGAATTGGCGCGCGGCTATCGGCGGCTGAATACCATTTCAAAGGAACTCGAACGACAGAATTATCCAAAAAGCAGAGAACGTCAGATAGAAGTATTAAAAGCTTTAAATGATGTTCGGGATGTAATCTCGGATGTTGAACAGAACGATGAAAACCAGCGCCTTATTCAACTTCTGCATCAGATGATCGTTGAACAAAGATTGAAGGTTAAAGTATATGTCAAATCGCGCCTTCATGCTAAAGCCTACATTTTCGATTTTAAAAATCCACAGCCGCAATCGAAAGGTATTGCCATTGTCGGTTCGAGTAATCTATCGCTTGCCGGTCTGACTAACAATACCGAGTTGAATGTCTATGTACACGACAATGGTGAAAATCATGATGAATTAACACGCTGGTTTGATAATCTATGGAACGACGCGGAAGATTTCGATACGGCGCTGTTCCAGGAAATGGCAGAATCGTGGGCGATTCGACCGACGACGCCATACGAAATCTATATAAAAACTCTCTATGAACTTGTTAAAGATCGAATCGAAGGAACAGATGATAGAGAATTTCTATGGCAAAATGAAATCACCGAGGCTTTGACAGATTTTCAGAATAAGGCAGTAAAAATAATCATCGGAATTATTCGTCAGTACGGTGGTGCATTTGCCTCAGATGTAGTCGGAATTGGAAAGAGTTTTATTGGCGCGGCAGTCGTTAAGCATTTCAGTATTACGGAAAACGCCAAACCTTTGATAATCTGTCCAAAATCACTGGAAGACATGTGGCGAAACTATAATGCCGAATATTCTTTAAATGCAGAAGTACTGCCTATGTCTCTACTTCGGGAATCAATATCCGAAGATGATGAATGGAATTTACTAGTCTCGGATGTTAAGTATCGAGACCGCGATTTTATCCTCATAGACGAAAGCCATCATTTCCGTCACCAAAGCCCCGAAAGGTATAAAATCTTACAGGACTTCATGCAGACCGGCAATAAAAAGGTACTGCTCTTGACAGCGACTCCACGCAATAAATCGGCAATGGACGTTTATAACCAAATCAAATTATTTCATACAAGCGATACTACAATCATTCCCATCAATCCACCGAATTTGAAGGATTATTTT
This sequence comes from Candidatus Marinimicrobia bacterium CG08_land_8_20_14_0_20_45_22, assembly GCA_002774355.1. Lineage (NCBI taxonomy): Bacteria > Pseudomonadati > Fidelibacterota > Fidelibacterota bacterium CG08_land_8_20_14_0_20_45_22. Next base: position 11,839 of record PEYN01000165.1, read on the forward strand.
AAAAAAATTCAGGATAAAAATACACCCACATCTGAAGCAAAAAATCTATTTCGTTCACTCTTGCAGTTTATTCTTGTTCGTCGGACAAGACAACATATTTTAAAGTGGTACGGATTTGATTCAAAAACCCATCTGAAAGTCGATCCGA
>PEYN01000166.1 GCA_002774355.1 Candidatus Marinimicrobia bacterium CG08_land_8_20_14_0_20_45_22
TATTTGAAAAAGCAGTCGCTGATCGCGGCCGACCGGATGTCGTCATCGCACACTCTTCGCTTTTTGCCGGCGCGGCACTGGGTCAATGGCTGATGGATAGAAATATTCCGCTGATTGTGGTCGAACATTTGAAAGAATTTCTGACTCCGGGAGCGTTTATATTCTTCCAGAAAAATTGCATCCGCGCGGCTTACCGGCACGCCGATCGGATCGTGGCAACCAGCACCCGTTTGTGCGAATCTATTATGCATCAGTTTCCGGAATTTACGGCCAAAACGGTGATTGTTCCCAATCCGGTTGACATTACCGCATTTACAATCGCTCCGGATCAAAAGCCGATAGTAAAGTCATTCGTCTTCCTGGCGGTTGCGCTCTTCCGCCCGGAAAAACGGCTCGATCTCTTGCTCCGGGCATTTGCATCCGTCTTAAAATCCTATCCAGACACACGGCTTATCCTAGTCGGCGATGGTCCGGAACGGCAAAGAATTGAGCGGTTGATTTCAGATTTAAACCTGCAATCCACAGTCATACTCGTCGGCTACCGGTCAAAACCCGAAACCGCCGCGGCCATGCAGTCCGCGCATGCGCTGGTTTTAAGTAGTGAGGTTGAGACATTCGGCGTTGTTCTGATCGAGGCCATAGCGACCGGCTTACCAGTCATTGCAACGCAGTGTGGCGGCCCGGAAGACATCGTTACTCCAGAAACCGGCTTTCTGGTGCCGGTCAATGACATCGCTGCGCTGGCATCTGCCATGCACCGGATGATCGTTGAATACGGGCAATTTGATCCGCAATGCATTCGGCAAATTGCTATAGAAAAATTCGGCGACCACGGCTACTGGCAGGCCATCCGGAATCTTTATTTACAGATTATTAACGAAAAACCTACGACGAAATGACGATTCCTGCCGGTTTCAGCGACCTGCCTTCGGTAACTCCGTTTTAATTCGTTTCAAAGGCCAAAACAGAATGCCGCCGACCCCGACTATTGTGACGATGGTTGCTAATACCCGGTAAATGATTATATTGCCCCGAACAGCGTAAAAATATGCCACGGCCGTCAATCCGATAATAGCGCCGAGTTTCTGCCAATCATAGACGATCGGGTAGTATTTACGATTGAAAAACCAGATCGCCACGGCCATTGCAAAATAAGCCAGGGCTGTCGCGACTGCCGCGCCAACCATGCCGAATTTCGGGATGAGAATGATATTCAAAATTATATTGGCCGCCGCACCTAATCCGCGGAAAACCGGCGCCCATTTGGTTTTCTCCAAAATAAAAATACTCGGTAATTGCAATAGATAAAGCGCCTGAAACAGATACGCCAGCAGAATGACCGGCGTGATATGGATTCCTGACCAGAATTCCTTGCCGATCAGAAAGTTGCCATTGACAGATAACCGTACGAGCGGCGGAATCCAAATGCTGAAAAACAGCCAACAAACCGCCAGTCCGGCGAATACAAAGAGAGAAATTTTAGCAAATATCGGTTTGGCGTCTCTGTCCTTTTCGTGTTGCAGGAAAAACGGTTGCCATCCAGTGTTGATTCCAAGTGTCAGCACTAACATGATGGCGCCGAGTTTATAGCCGACGCCGTAAATTCCGACGGTTTGAACGTCCGTGTACAATTTCAGTATCCAACGGTCCGCGAGTTCCAGTATCATCGCGAAAATTCCAGATGGTAAAAACGGAATAGCAAACCGAAATAACTGTCGCATACGGTGTGAATCGACAGCCTGAAACCGGAAGCGGCTGGCGACCACAGGCAATAGCGCCAACCAGATAATCATTGAAGAAATGATATTTGAAATAAAAATGCCGTCAAGCCCGAATTTGAGATTAACCACGAAGAAAATGTTCAAACCCATCATCAGGGTTACGTTTAGAAAATTGATAGCCGTGTAGGAAAATGGTTTGTTTTCCGCGCGCAGGACGATCATCGTCAAGGCGTTGAGCGAATCCAGCATCAAAATCGCAAGACAATAAACAAAATATCGCACGGCATCGGCGCCTATAACAAACGGCGTCAGGGATGTTTTAAATAAATAAAGAAGCATCAGTAAAAGAACGTTTGAGAAGAAAACCATCAGATAGGCATTAGTGAACACGCTCTGTCGCTCGGACTTGTCACGAATATAAAAATTCAGCAACGCGGCGTCCGTTCCGTAAGGCAAAATAACAATCATAAAGCCTAAAAAGGCATAAGCCAGCGTGATTATTCCATTTTGTGTCTGATCAAAAACGTTCGTGTAAATTGGAAGAAGCAGGAAGCTGATCGACCGGCTAAGCACAAGCCCAAAAAGGTAAATTGCCGACTCTTTGAAGAAACTTCTGAATGGCGAAACTTGATTCATGCTTTGAGCACCCGACGGTTGAAAATTTGCCGGATACTTACGAGCTCATCTTTCCTGAAAAAGCCAAAGAATTTCAGGCAAACGGGAAATGCAAACGCGATGAGCAGTCGTATCGTTAATGGCAAATCGAAAACGATGATCGGAATGCCGCCGCCCAGCGCCAGAACGAACAGAAATGCCACGCGGCGCAGTTCGTACGGA
>PEYN01000167.1 GCA_002774355.1 Candidatus Marinimicrobia bacterium CG08_land_8_20_14_0_20_45_22
GTCTATTGGTATGAAAAAGACGACCGCGCGGAATTTTACAACCACATCATCGCCACCAAGAAGACGCAAACACTGACCTGCGAACGGTTGACATTTTTCAACGAAACGGATTTGCTCGTAGCGCGCGATAATCCGGTTCTGACCGACCAAAAAACGCGCATTACCGCCAAATCCATCCGCTTTTATACGAAAGACGAAATTTCCGAAGCCGAAGGCAACGTTTACCTCAACGACGACAAACGAAATCTGCAGGCCAAATTCGTTACCTATTCATCACCTGAGAAAAAAACGATCGCTCTTCAAAACGCGGTTTTGAACGATTTGAAACGACACACGTCGCTGACGGCAGACAGTCTTGTCTACTTCAACGAGTCGGGAAACATGGAGGCGATGCTTTCGCCCGAAATGATTCGCCGGGATTCGACCGGTAAAGAGACGTTCCGTATCAAGGGAGATTTGATCAAGAGCGACGAAGACGCGGGCAATTTTCTGTCAATGGGACACGTCGTCATCAAACAGGAAGATTTCATCGCCACCTGCGAAAGAGTGGAATACAACGACTCAACGGAATTCGCGACGCTGATTGGCAAACCGCGCGTCGTCAGCAACGATCAGGTGATCGCCGGTCAACGGATGGATTTGCGGTTCAAAGACGAGAAACTCTATTCTCTGTTCATCGACCAAAATGCCGTCGCGACGTCAGATTCGTTCGCCTATTTGCCATCGACCGATACCAGCCGGGCGGTCGGCGATTCGGTCGTCACACACGATGAGATCGCCGGGAAATTCATGGAAATCTACTTTGAGGACGGAAAAGCCGACTCGGTGCGCGTTTTCGGGATGGCGACCAGTTATTACAATGTCCTTGAAGACAGCATTATTCAGGGCGTCAACGAAGCCAGCGGCGACACCGTCATCATCAACTTTTCCAAAGGCAAAATTCAGACGCTGACCGTCATCGGCGGAACGGAAGGACGTTTTATACCCGACCATTCCAACCGTGATGTGGACACGACGATCGTTTATTCCGCCGACCGGATCGACTATTTCATGAAGAACAAGACGACGGAACTGACCGGCAAATCGAAAATCCAATCCGCCGACGTCGAACTCACGGCGGGAAAGATTCTCATCCGGTGGGATGATAATCTTCTATATGCCGATCCGCTCAATCCGACGCTCAGCGACTCGCTGGACGACGATGTCCCAACGCTTCTTCAGCGGGGACGCGAACCGTTTTCCGGTGAAAAGATGGTTTACAACATGAAGACGCAGAAAGGAAAGATCGTCGAAGGTAAAACCAAAGAGCAGGACGGATATTACTACGGCGATAACGTCACCAAGATCGGGAAAAATGTTTTCTACGTGACCAATGGCATCTACACGACCTGTTCCCTCGATCCGCCGCATTATTACTTCAAGAGTAAGAAAATGAAGCTGATCCAGAAAGACAAGATCATCGCCAAGCCGATCGTTCTCTATATTCACGACATTCCAATAATCGGCTTGCCATTCGGTATTTTCCCCAATAAAGGTGGACGCCGGCACTCCGGATGGATCATGCCGACTTACGGCGATAACAAAAACGTCGGACAATTTATTAAAGGATTGGGATATTTCTGGACGTTCGGCGATTATGCCGACCTGAGATTGACCGGTAATTTTTACGATAAAAAAGGTGTCATCCTGAATTACCGGACGCGGTATGTCGTTAGATATAAGTTTGACGGTTCCATCGACGGCTCGTACACCGACGATTTCTTCTCCGATTATCCGAAAAGAAGATGGGAACTCAATGTCAATCATAACCAGCCGATCAGCCAGACGATGCGATTCACAGCAAATGGCAGATTTGTCAGCGACGACGATTACAAGCGGACAATCAAAACCGACCTCGATGACCGGCTCGATCAGCAACTTATCAGTAACGCGACTTTATCAAAATCATGGTCGGGAACGCCGTACTCGATGTCGATAAATTTCACTCAGACAAACAATCTTCAGGCAAAAACGCTCATTCTGGTGAAACCGACAGCCGCGAATCAGAGAATATCCTACATTGATCGCTCTTTGCCCAATATTTCGCTAACCCGGACATCGAAGCAAATTTTTCCGCTGAAAGCCGGACGCGACGCCAGCCAGTCGAAATGGTACAATAATATCTATTTCAACGTCAGTTCGAGACTCCGCGACACCGAGAGCATTTACTACCTGAGCAACGATTCGCTTGCTTGGGAACAGACAGATGTGAAGAAATCCGCCGTCGCGAGTGATGTCGCCCTCAACGGTTCTCAAAAACTATTCAAGTATTTTTCGACCAGTGAAAACTTGAGTTTTACAGAAGGTTGGCTTTTCGATTATGAACAACCGGCGCTGGATTCGACGGGCGGCTATACGATCGTTAAAAATGTGATACAGAGTGAGAAAGTCAAAGGCTTCAAAGCAAGACATACCGGTTCGTTCTCACTCAACGGACAAACCAAACTTTACGGCATGTTCCCGATCCGCGTCGGCAGTTTGGAAGCCGTCCGGCATGTGATGACGCCGTCCGTCGGCTTTTCATATCGACCGGACTTTACGCAAGAGATTTTCGGCTGGAATCCGAATTATATACAAACATGGACAGATTCAACCGGTAAAGTCTGGACGTTCGATCCTTTTAGAAATTCATTGCTCGGCGGAATATCCTCCGGCGAACAAAGATCGGCGACGTTTAGCCTGAGCAACGTTTTTCAGGCAAAGACCCGTAAGGAAGGAAAAGAAAACAAGATTGATCTATTTTCATTCAGTTCATCGACGAATTACAATTTTGCCGCCGACAGTTTGCGATGGGCGCCGATCTCAACGTCATTCCGGACGCAGTTAAGCAAAGCACTGATCATCAATTTCAGTGCGATGCACGATTTTTATGCCTATCAAAATAGCCGTCGTGTCAATAATTGGAATAAAGTCGTACACGGCGTTCCGATTCCAAGACTTACATCTGTCAGTGCTACGACCGGTTTTTCACTTTCAGGGAGACGGTTTGGGAAAATTGGCGCGCCGTCCGATCAAGAAACTGCTGACACGCTGGCGTCCGATATTCTTTCTCCGGATCTCGGCAATAAAGACATGGGCGAAGAATCCGGCGGAAATGCAAATGACGGAGGCGAACTCTGGTCGGCGAGTTTGAGTTTTCGGTATTCGCTTTCCAGAATGAATCCGGTCAACAAAACCGAATCGTTCTGGACGACGCTAAAGGTAAAATTAAATTTGACGCGGAAATGGAGCATAGAATATACGGCAAGTATCGACGCGTTAAATAAAAATATCGTCGGTCAGAATATCAGCGTTCAGCGCGACCTTCATTGCTGGCAGATGTCCTTCAGCTGGGTGCCGACCGGCTACGGCAAACAATTTACTCTGCTCATCAACGTCAAATCGCCGACTCTGCGCGATCTGAAATACGAAGAACGTGGCGGAAGACAGAGCCGGTACGGGATCTGAGTTAGATTAGGCCTGTCCGCCACCGGCGGATTGATTGGGTTGGTTGGGTTCGACCGCACAACGCGAAACCCGAAACCCGAAACCTGAAACCCGGATGCCTCAATGCCTTAATGCCTCAATGATTCGATGCCTTCTTTCCGCTCCGTCGCGATACACTTTTTCATATAGAAATACAGAGGAATCGCCGCAATTTCCACTGCCACGCAAAAAATAATCACCCAGGCTATTGAAACCTCGTAGAGAATTCCCATTGCGGAACTGCCGATCAACATCGCTAATCCGTAAGCCGTGTTGAATATTCCATAACCGGTGCCGCGTTTTTTCAAAGGCGTCAAGTCCGCGATTGCCGCTTTCATGATCGTCTCGTGCGTTCCCATGACAATTCCCCAAAACGCCACGCCGATCATTATAAAGGAATAATTACTCGAAAACGCGAAAATCGGCATCAGCAGAGTAAATACCGGGATCGTCATCAGCGAAACCAGTCCGATCTTATCATAGATTCTGCCGATGATGATCGCAACGGCGGCATCGACGCCCATCGCGATGGCGTAAAACATCGGAATCTGTGCGTCGGTCAGGACTTTTGTAATCTTGAAATGGTAACCAATGATAGCGAAGTTGGCGAAGCCGAGCGTCGCAACAAATGAGAAAGCCGCGTAAGCCCAGAAGACTTTGGAAAGTTTGTCAGATTCCGGCACATTCGATTTCGGCTGTTCCAATGTATCCGGATTCGGCACGCGCAGATAAGCAACCAGCACGCTCAGCAACACGAAAATGAACGGAATCCAGAGCAAGGCGTAACCGGTCTGGTAATCGACGAGACTCTTTTCCTTGTTGCCGAGTAGCAGGAACAGCCCGGTGAAGAACAGCGGTCCGGCGATGGCGCCGATCTGATCCATCGCCTCATGCAGTCCGAACCCAAAACCGGTGCCGATCTGTTTGGTCGCATGAGATAAAATGGTGTCTTTGGCCGGACTTCTCAGCGCTTTGCCAAGCCGTTCCATGACGATGAAAATTGCCGCAACCTGCCATACGCCCGCCAGCGAAAGCAATGGAACCGACGCCAGCGTCGCGTATCCCAGAATCGTAAACAGCCAGTAGGCGCGGGTCTTGTCGGAAAAGTAACCGGACGCGAGTCGAATTGCGTATCCGAGAAATTCCGCGACTCCGGCAATGATGCCTACAATGGCGGCGTTGGCGCCAAGGATTTTCAGATAGGGACCGTTAACGCTCCGAGCGCCTTCGTAAACGATGTCGCCGAATAAGCTGACGATTCCAAAAAGGATGATCAGTTGAAAAGCTTTTTTCCGCTCCAGATCGATAATTTTTTTCAAAAAGACTCCCGCATTTGCGAAAATTAACGATTGTCAATATCAACGACGGATTTTAGTAAAAATTCTTCGGACTGCCAAAAGGATTTGAGATCAATTTTCATCCCAATGCTTCGGGACAAACTGGTTTCAGGTTTCGAAGATCAAACCAGTTTAGCCTTTCGCCGGCGCTCAAGTCGTACTGTCTAATTTTTTCTTGATAATTCAAACGGTTCGGCTTATTATCACGCATTAGGTCATTGGAATGAAGAGAGACTGCATGGAAAAGAGAGTTTCGCTAATCAGTATCTTTTTAGTCGCGGCGCTGAACGCTCAGATAAACATCGCCGTTATTGATTTTGAAGGAAAGAATGTGTCGAAGGACGACGCCAGCGCGCTGACCGACCGCCTGCGCGCCGAACTCTTCCTGACTGGCAAATTCGTCGTGCTGGAACGCGAGAAAATGGACGCAATTCTCAAGGAACAAGGTTTTCAGCAATCCGGCTGTACATCGGACGCCTGCGCCGTGGAAGTCGGAGAACTGCTGGCAGTCGAGCAGATGGTCGCCGGAAGTATCAGCAAAGTAGGACAGACCTTTTCGGTTACAGCGCGACTCGTTGGCGTCGAAAAAGGTGACATGATTGGCGCGGGTAAGTGCGACCTGAAGGGCGACATCGGTGACGTGATGACCTGTCTGAGCGACGTTGCCTCGCAATTGGCAGGAAACCAGCCGGTTCCGCGCTCTGAACCGACGCGGACACAAGCAACCGAACCAACAAATACTGTGGAACTTAAAGCCAAAGCGCAACCCAAAGACAAGGTATTTGTCAAAGGGGGAACAGTGTCGGATATAGACGGCAATATGTATCAAACAGTGAAGATTGGCGACCAGTGGTGGATGGCAGAGAACCTGAAAGTGACCCATTACCGTAACGGTGACGCTATACCCAACGTGACCGACAATACTGCATGGCGTGGGCTGACAAGCGGCGCTTATTGCGAATATGATAACAATTCATCATATGTTGCGACGTATGGACGTTTATACAACTGGTACGCGGTCACTGATAGCCGTAATATCGCCCCTACCGGCTGGCATGTACCAACAGATGCAGAGTGGCAGACATTGGTTGATTATCTGGGCGGTGATGCGGTCGCCGGAGGTACGATGAAGGAAGCTGGAACGACGCACTGGAATAGTCCAAACATTGGAGCTACTAACAAAAGCGGATTTTCGGCGTTGCCCGGCGGCTACCGTGACTACTATGGTACGTGCGACTACATTGGTTACTACGGGCACTGGTGGTCGGCTACGGAGGACGGTAGTCTCAGCGCATGGTACCGCTATCTGTATTGCTATAATTCCTACGTCTACCGTAGCCTCAGCAGTAAGCAAGACGGTTTCTCAGTTCGTTGTGTTGGGGATTAGACTATTTGGCTATTTGCTATTATGGAGTGTTCCAACCCGCCGGGGCGGACATTCTGCCATGTTGGAACTCGTCGTCGCAGACGACGGACTGTAGAGTGCGGCAACCGCGTTGCCGCTTTCTGAGTGAAGCGAAGAAATTGATTCTTTCTGCGAACTGCGTTCGCAAGCATTAACGCGGCAGAATGTCCGTCCCGGTGGATTAATGCACTCCATAGTGAGATTCTTTCTGCGAACTGCGTTCGCAAGCATTAACGCGGCAGAATGTCCGTCCCGGTGGATTAATGCACTCCATAGTCGATCCTCCTCTAGTATCTGACAAGTTGAAAATAAAACCAGTTTAGCCTTTCGCTGGCGCTCAAGTCGGGAATTGGTTCAGGAATAGTAGCATTTATACCCGCTCGGGACTAAACCGCGACATTTTACTTGTCATTATACCCGATTGGGTATATACATTGTCGTTGACGAGGATATTTTCTGCACACCTCATTCGTCGGCAATGATGAGTCAAAATGTCCATCGGTGATAGACTATCCTATTTGATCCAGTCAAGTCAATCAATCCGCCTGTGGCGGACAGGCCCAATCTACCTAATCCACCTAATCAGCCTAATTCTTACAGATGCAACCGAACCGGAATCTTATTCAATAGTGACGTGATCCAAACCATGAGGAATGAAAATACGATAGCCCGGATAATTCCCGGAATTCCCGCGTTAAGATGCGTCGATAAAAACGTGATATTGAACAGATTTAGTATTACGTAGAATATGGATGGCAGGATGTAGGCGAGCAATGGATTGACCGCCGCCGGTTCGACGAAGTTTGCATGAACGTTTAATACAACGGCTTGCATCTTATTTTTAATCCATGTAAAATTGGTTGTAATTATTTGATTGAAAAAGTGATATCCGGTAATGGCATTTCAAGTCCTAAATGTCACATAGCACAACATCGTTAACAGTTCCTAATCCTATAAAGTGTAGCATAACATCGTTAACATTCACCCCATGGGGTGAACCGAT
>PEYN01000168.1 GCA_002774355.1 Candidatus Marinimicrobia bacterium CG08_land_8_20_14_0_20_45_22
GATTTGCACTTCCGCTTTATGATGATACGGCGATCGGAAACTGAAAGGAAATATTATGAATTATGAAGATGCCTGGAAATTGCTAACCGAATATACCAAAACCGACAGCCTGATTAAGCATGCGCTTGCCGTTTCTGCCGCGATGCGCGAATATGCGAAGTGGTTCCATCAAGATGAGAATTACTGGGCAATCGTCGGTTTGCTCCACGACTTCGACTACGAAAAATATCCCGACGCCGAGAATCATCCCTACCGCGGGAACGAAATTCTGGAGAAACTCGGCTACCCGGCGGAAATGCGCACAGCCATTATGGGTCATGCGGCTTACACCGGCGTCAAACGCGAATCACTGCTGGCCAAAACGCTTTTTGCTGTCGATGAACTGGCGGGATTCATCATCGCCGTCGCGCTGGTTCGTCCTTCAAAAAGCATTTTCGAAGTCGAGCCGCGCTCGGTCCAAAAAAAGTTCAAGGACAAAACCTTTGCAGCAAAAGTCAATCGCGAAGAAATCCGACAGGGAATCACTGAACTGGGCGTTGATGAAACGGAGCATATTCAGCGCGTGATCGACGCCTTAAAAACCATCGCTCCCGAACTCGGTTTGGCCGGTCAATAATCTCTCGGCGCAGTCGGTAATTTTCACGGTTCGATTCCCAGCACCGCTTCTGACGGTAAGTAAAATACCTTGTTTATCCATGCCATTTTGCTTACCTTCCGCCTGACTTTTGAAACTACTGAGTAATGCCGATTAAGAATGAACGTTTGATAGATAACTTCCTTTTTGAAGTTGAAAAACCCGGCCGATATGCAGGCGGGGAGTTTGGAACCCAAATCAAAGACAGATCAAAGCCGCTGGCGGAAATTGCGCTGGCTTATCCCGATTTGTACGATGTTGGCATGTCCTACTATGGATTTCAGATTCTCTATCACATTCTAAATCGCGATGAGGAAATCACCGCTGAACGCGTTTATGCGCCGTGGCCTGATTTTGAGGAAAAATTGCGGAAACATTCAGTTCCACTTTTTTCTCTGGAATCACGCACACCCCTGAAATATTTCGACGTTATCGGTTTTACGCTTCCCTATGAATTGACCGCCACTAATATCCTGAACATGCTTGATCTCGCCGAGATTCCGGTTTACGCCCAAGACCGAAATGAAAGCGATCCAATCATTATTGGCGGAGGATGTGGCGCCTATAGCCCAGAACCGCTGGCGCCGTTTTTTGATGGCTTTGTCGTCGGCGACGGTGAAGAAATTGTCGTCCCTCTCACAAAGGAAATCTATTCTCTGAAAAGGCAAAACGTGCCGCGGAATGAAATCCTTCTCCGACTACCTGCGCGCTTTCCGGGACTTTACATTCCGAGTCTGTACGATGTCGATCTGCAAACCGGAAAAGTTGTTCCCAAAGCAAATATGACTACGGCTCCGAAAATCATTCGCGCCCTGCGGGTTCGGGAGTTAACGAACGATTTTTACCCTGAAGTCCCGATCATGCCGCTTGTTGAAACCTCTCAAGATCGTCTGGTCGTCGAAATCATGCGCGGCTGTACGCAGGGTTGCCGGTTTTGCCAGGCGGGTATGATAAACCGCCCTGTTCGAGAAAGACATCCCGATGACGTTTTAAAACAGATAGAAAATTCCTTCGTCGCCACCGGATACGATGATGTTTCACTTTTCTCGCTTTCAAGTTCCGATTATGCCGGTCTGGATCAACTCGCGGATGGAATCGTTGCGCACCGGGTCAATCATCGCCACTCCGTTTCTTTTCCCTCGCTCAGGTTGGACAGTTTCCGAGAAAATATCGCCCAACTTGCCAGCCAGACGCGGAAGTCTGGACTCACCTTTGCCCCTGAAGCCGGCTCCCAACGCCTGAGAAATGTCATCAACAAGGACATCACGGAAGAAGAATTGCTGAGTTCCACCGAAATCGCCGTTAGAAATGGCTGGCGCGTCATCAAACTCTATTTCATGCTGGGGTTGCCGACAGAAACCTACGAAGACCTTGCTGATATCGCTGACTTAACCCGAAAAGTGATTCAGGTCGGTAACGGACGATTGAATATCAATGTGACGCTTTCGACGTTCATCCCCAAGCCGTTCACGCCATTTCAATGGTCAGCGCAGGATTCTCCGGAAACCATCCAGCGAAAACTCGACTTCATCAAACCGCGCCTGTTGATGATGAGACAAGTAAAAGTAATGGCGCGCAATCCACAATTTTCCCGATTAGAAGGCGTCATCGCACGAGGCGATCGGCGAATAGCAGACGTGATTTATCGGGCATGGAAGAACGGCGCAAAATTTGACTCCTGGAGAGAATATTTTTCAGCTGAACTATGGGAATCCGCATTCATCGAATCGAACCTCGAGCCAGCGAAATTTACATCGGATAGAAGTCTCGACGAACCGCTGGCATGGGATCATATTGATTCTTTGGTTACCAAAAACTACCTGATTTCCGAATTCAACCGTTCACTGAAAGGTAAAACCACTCCAGATTGCCGAACCCATTGCTACGGATGCGGCGTCTGCCAACCATCGGGACTCCAGATGATGCTTGTCACGCCGAGTGCTGATGAACCCCATCAACCAATCGCGCTTCCGCCCGACGATGAACCGATCGGCTCTCCAGTCAAATTTCGTCTAAAATACCGGAAATCGAATGTCGTTCGCTTCACTTCACACCTCGACGTTTTGCGTATTTTTCAGCAGGCGATGAGACGGGCTGATCTGGATTTGATCTACACCGAAGGCTTCAATCAGAGACCGAAAATTTCTGCAGGATTTCCACTTCCATTAGGTTACACTTCTGATGAAGAATTTTTGGACGTAACGCTCAAATCCGAGACAATTGATTTAGTCAAGAGACTCAACGCGGAGTTGGCTGGTAGATTTGAAATTGTATCGGCAGAACGTCTGGCAATTAACGCAAAATCCGCATTCTCGGACACCGCCGGCTTTCTCTATGAAATCCTCTTCCCTGCAGAGATTAACCCCGTCGTTGAAAAAAACGTCCGTGATTTGCTGGAGAAAAAGGAATATATTATCCAACGCGCCGGAGAAAAAGCGACGACCCAAATTGACATCCGGCAATTTCTCAAAACGATTCAAACAGAGGCTGGCATTTTGAAAGTAGAAGTCCAAATCATCAATGGAAGAACAGTCAAAATTCGGGAACTTCTTCCCATCCTTGGATTGGAAAACGCTTCCTGTTCCGTCAGCCGCAAAAAAACTTATTTAACAACCAATCACCTACAAAATGGATAGATAATGGAAAAAACAATTTTAATGAGCGAAACTTCTAAGGAGGTTCGCATCGCAATCTTAGAGAACGGCGAACTCGTCGAACTCTTTGTTGAAAAACCCGAAAAATCCCGAATGGTCGGGAATATTTACAAAGGCAAAGTCGAAAACGTCATCGAAGGCATTCAAGCCGCTTTCGTCGATATCGGACATGGACTCAACGCCTTTCTTCCCTTTTCCGAAATGAATAACGCCGACTCTGCCACAACGATGCTGGAGAGCATTAGCCGTGACGAAGAAGAAGACGACGAAGAAGAGGAATCACCCCAACCGAAAGTCGGTAAGAAAAAGTATGTAAAAACCAGCGAAATCACTATCACGAAAAACCAGGAAATCCTCGTTCAGGTTATTAAGGAACCCTTCGCTAAAAAAGGGCCACGAGTCACAACCGATATTTCGATTCCCGGCAGGTTTCTCGTTCTGGTCCCGAACGTCGATTTCATCGGAATTTCCAAGAAAATTTTCAACCGAAACGAAAAACGGCGCTTAAGAAGCATCGCTCGCGTCATCAAACCGCCTAAATTCGGATTAATCATCCGTACAGTCGCTCAGGATCATGATGAAAAAACGCTGAAAGCCGATCTGGACAGTTTGATAAAAAAGTGGCGTTTACTCGAAGAAACCTCCAAGCGCGAACCTGCTCCCGTATGTGTATACGCCGACATGGAAATCGCCTCGTCGGTTATCCGCGATCTACTTACAATGGACGTCGATAAGATTTTAGTGGATACGAAAAACCTAAATAAACAACTACAATCTTACATCAAATCCGTTTCGCCGGAATTCGTCAAGAAGCTCGAGCATTATCAAGGACGCAATCCGCTCTTCGAGCAATACAACGTTGAGAGTGAATTCACTAAGTCGCTGAATAAAAAAGTTTGGCTGAAAAGCGGCAGTTTCATTGTAATCGAACATACGGAAGCGATGACAACAATCGACGTCAATAGCGGCAAATATATCGGAAAAAAAGATCACGAAAATAATTCGTTGAAGATCAACATGCAGGCGGCAAAAGAAATCGCTCGGCAACTTCGCCTACGCGACATCGGAGGCCTGATCGTCATCGATTTCATCGACATGGAAGAAGAAGAAAATAAGAAAAAAATCTTTTTGGAACTGAGGCGTGAACTCCAGCGCGACCGCGCGAAGGTATCTTTAGCCAACATCTCCGACTTCGGACTGCTGGAAATGACCCGCCAACGGACGCGCGTCAATCTCCTTTACACGGTTACTGAAGAGTGCCCATTATGCCACGGCTCAGGACGCGTGACTTCCAAAGAATCAGTCGTGACGAAAATCGAAAGCTGGTTCCGGCGATTCAAAGTCAAAGCCAAGGAAAAAAGGCTTCAGATTCATGTTCATCCCGATATGGCAACCTATCTTCGTGATTCGACGAATAAAGTATTGAGGAGGATTCAGTGGCGGAATTTCATCATCATCAAATTAGTTGAAGATCCATCCGTCAATATCGACGACTTCCGCGTCTTCCTAACCAAATCGGGAAAAGACATTACCGACGAATATTAACTTGCCTTGTTTAAAGGAATTCCCTAAATTTGCCCGCCTTTTTGATAAGGAAACTAAGAGAAAAATATGAGAACAAACTATTACGCTATTGCAGAAATTTCCGGTGATCAAGTCATCCTCGAACCCGGGAAAAAACTATCGGTGCCGAAACTCGAATTAGAGGTCGGCGCGACGTTCATTGCCAACAAGATTTTGTACCTGCGCAAAGGCGAAGATATTCAGATCGGATTGCCTTTCGTCAAAGACGCGGAAATCGAGACGACGGTTATAGAACAGAAAAGGCTCCCGAAAGTAATCGTCTTCAAGAAAAAACGCAGAAAAGGTTATAAGGTTAAAAATGGACATCGCCAACCCTACACGGTTCTTCAGGTCTCCAAATTCGCAGGTGAATCAGAAGTCGCAGTTACGGCAGATACAAATCCGGTTACGGAAACCTCAAGCGAACAACCTACTGAAAATCAGGAGCTATAGTCATGGCACATAAAAAAGGTGTTGGAAGTTCCAGAAACGGTCGCGACAGTAATTCTCAACGACTTGGTGTCAAGAGATTCGGCGGCGAATTCGTTACCGCAGGAACAATCATTCTTCGCCAGCGCGGCAGTAAAATTTATCCCGGCGATAACGTCGGAATCGGTAGCGACGATACACTATTTGCACTAAAAGACGGACACGTCAAATTCGAGCAAAAAAGTCGCGTGAAAAAGACCGTCAGCATTCTTTTAGACTAATCGTATCCCGCAATTGCAGAGAGGGTTTGCCCCACTTACCCTTTAAAGTTGCGGGATTTCTGTTTTCATTTTGAGGAAGCAATGATAGAAAACAACTCACCGGAATCTTTTCAAGAAACCAGAAAATACCTCAACGAACTTGTTCTGAAATACGCTGACAAATCGATGAAAAGATTCTTCAGTTTGGACGCGCAGGTTTATCAGGATGGCGCTCTACCGTCAAAAACCAAAGAATTGCTGGGCTTGGTTGCCTCGCTCGTTCTTCGTTGTGACGACTGTATCAAATACCATTTGTCGCAATGCAAAGATGCAGGCGTTTCCGACGCCGAACTTACCGAAACGATTTCTATTGGTCTGATCGTTGGCGGCTCCATCACCATTCCGCATATTCGGAGCGCCATTGAATTCTGGGACGCGCTTAAATAACTGCTATCATTTATACAAAAGATATTTTTCTGACAACGATCGAAATTTCTTATCTTCGTTCTTCCATTTTGCAATCAATTCGATGACCGGTTTTCCGCTATCAATGGCAAGTTTGAGTTCGTCACTTCCGTAAAGCCGATCGATGCTTCCGCGCCATGCAAAATCCTTTGGATACATTTGTTTCGTCTTTTCAATTATCAGTAACATCGCCTGAATTGGCTTGAACTGATCGCGGTCGGAGATGATGAGCATAACACCATTACAAAGTTGATTTTCATATTTCGGTTTCGCGGCAACGTTTGGTATGCTGACCGGTGTGAAAGTAATCGGCTCGAAAAGAACGCCTTTGCAGTTCAGTGCATTCAACGAATCGGCGTAGGTTTTCGCATTAATATACGGCGCTCCGAATTTTAAAAACGGTGAGTCCGTCCCGCGCCCTTCGGACAAATTTATCCCTTCCAGCAAACAAAATCCCGGATAAGCAATCGCAGTTGTCAGAAACTTCATGTTTGGCGACGGAGCAACCCACGGAAGATCGGTTTGGTCGTACCACAGATTCCGCTTCCAGCCTTTCATTGTGACGACTCTCAGATCGGCTTTCAAGCCATTTTCCAGATAGGACTCGCCGTTGATGAGCCAAGCAAACTCGCCAATCGTCAGTCCGTAGCGGATCGGCGTCGGATGCGGCCCGACAAACGACTTGAATTTGGGATCGAGCATCGGCCCTTCGATACGGTCGCCGCGAATCGGATTCGGTCTATCCAAAACAACAAACGGGATACCGTTTTCCGCGGCGGCTTCCATACATTTCGTCATCGTCGCAGTATAAGTATAAAAGCGAGCGCCGACGTCTTGAATATCATAAACCAGCACATCGACGTTTTTGAGCATCTCTTTCGTCGGCTTATTCACCGTGCCATACAAACTGAAAATATTTGCGCCAGTCAGAGAATCGATTTCGTTGCCGACATCTCCGCCGTCCGCCGCCAGCCCGCGATAACCGTGTTCGGGCCCGAATATCGCCGATACTGTGCAAGCATTGCTGTGATAAAAGAGGTCAACGATATGATTTCCATTTTTGTCCCGCGCGGTATGATTGCAAATAATGCCGACCTTTTTGCCTTTGAACATATCAAAGTTCAATTCTGAAACGACATCCAATCCGGTTTTAACCGAATATGTTTGACCGAAAGACGTATCTGGAATCCATCTGATTACAGAAAAAACAAGCCACGCTATCAGTACACGTCGAATCAGAATTGCCTTCATTTCTTTTCTCCTCATACGAATGATCTGAAAATGAAAATATTTCCGACTTGCCAACTGACTATCCAGAAATATTTTCTATTAAACGGATTTTGCGTATCCGTGAGCGATATTGAAAACTACGCGGCTGAAATGGCACCAACCGGGCAAACTTGCGTGCAGGCGGCGCAATCGGTGCATTTAGCCGCATCAATGACGTATTTATCGCCGCCTTCGCTGATCGCTTCAACTGGACATTCGCCTATACAGGCGCCGCAACTGATACACTCATCAGAAATGACATGTGCCATATTTTTTCTCCTTTATGATTAAACAATATTTCTACCAAAAAACAGCCGGAATTTAATCAATCCTTTTCCTTAAGACAATATGACGGACGGAACGTTTTTCCTTTTTTCCACGATTTTCTTACATTACGGGCGCTTTTAGTCATTGATACAGAATTTGAACACACCGAAACATTTTAAACCGACCGACAGAAAGAGCAGGTTTGCATGAACTCCGATTTGACTCAAGAAAATTTACTTCCCAATCCTTCACCTTTCTTCCGCTGGATTGTGTTAACCTTCATCAGTCTGGCGATGTTTGGAAATTATTATATATACGACAGCATCAGTCCGCTGGCTGATCTCCTGAAAGCGCAACTCGGCTTCTCGGACAGCAACATCGGAACGCTGAACGCGATTTACAGCATCCCGAACGTATTCATGGTGTTGATCGGCGGCTTCATCATCGACCGTATTGGCACGAAAAAATCCGCTCTGATGTTTTCCACGCTCGTATTTCTCGGCGGACTGATCACTACACTGAAAGGCGACATCGTCGTCATGGCAACCGGCAGACTGATCTTCGGGCTGGGCGCGGAGTCCATGATCGTAGCCATCACAACGGTCATTGCCAGATGGTTCAAAGGTAAAGAACTGTCATTCGCATTCGGATTGAACCTAACCATCGCGCGGCTCGGCTCGTTTCTCGCTCTAAACTCGCCGACGTGGGGAAAAAGTTTTTATACTAATTGGCAGTCGCCGCTGGTCATTTCCGTGTTTGCTGGCGCAACTTCCGTGATTTGCCTCACCATCTATTTCTTTCTCGACCGTTACGCCGAGCGGAACTACGCACTGAACAAGGAAGGCTCCACCGACAAGGTAGTCTTCAAAGACATTTTCAATTTCGGGAAGTCGTTCTGGCTGATCACGCTTCTCTGCGTCACGTTCTATTCCGCCATGTTTCCATTCCAGACGTTCGCGGTCAAATTCTTTCAGGAAGTTCACGGCACGACGCGCGAAGTCGGCGGTTTTCTTTCCAGTATGTTGACATTCGCCGCAATGATTTTCACGCCGCTGTTCGGACTTCTCGCCGATAAAATTGGGAAACGTTCTCTGCTGATGATGATCGGTTCGCTGGCGATTATTCCGGTTTATCTTTGTATGGGCTACAAAATCGACATTGCCGGTTTTCTCGGACTAAGCCAAACGGTCGCCGTCAATGTCGGTTTTTTGAATATCCATTACATCATCCCCACCAATCTGCTGATTCCGATGAGCCTGATGGGATTCGCTTTTTCGTTGATTCCCGCTGTGATGTGGCCGTCCGTCGCGTTGTTTGTCGATTCGCATAAACTCGGCACCGCGTACGGCCTAATGACGATGATCCAAAACATCGGGCTGGCAGGATTCAATCTGCTCGTCGGCTGGGCGAACGACTATTCACTCGCGAGCGTCACCAATCCGAGCGGCTACCGGCTTGGCATGTGGATTTTCAGCACGCTGGGATTCTTCGGATTCTTCTTTGCGCTTCTACTCCAGAGACAGGAGAGAAAATTAAGTTGGGGGCAAGCGCACAAAGCCTGAAAGCAACCATGAAACCAAACGCCATTCTTCCTGAAAACCGCTCGGTCTATATTCCGGCGCTGATCGTCATCACGGCTTATGTCGCCGCGCAGATGTTGTCCGACATTTCCAGTCTTCGCATCATTCTTTTTTTCGGATTGTCGATGGACGCCGGGACGTTCATCTATCCGATCACGTTCACGCTTCGCGACCTGGTTCACAAACTGATGGGCATCAAAGCCGCGCGAATTCTGATTCTCGCCTGCGCGGTCATCAATCTGTTCATGGCGTTTTTCTTCTGGTTCGTGTCGATTTTGCCCGCCGATCCGTCCGTTGGCGCGCAGACAGAATTTGCCAAAGTGCTTTCGCCTGTCTGGCGAATCATACTGGCTTCGATTTTTGCCGAAGTTATCTCCGAACTGATCGATACGGAAGTCTATCGGTTATGGATGAAAAAAGTGACGACCAAAAAACAATGGTCGCGCGTGCTTGCCAGTAATGGCGTCAGCATTCCAATCGATTCCATCCTGTTCGCTTTCATCGCCTTTGCGGGACAAATGCCGCTGGCTGTCGTCTGGAGCATCGTCCTGTCCAACGTCATCGTCAAATTTGCCACGACGTTCGTCAGCCTGCCGCTGATCTATGCCGTGCCGGAAAGGGTAGATTAGGTTGGATTAGGTTGATTAGGTTGATTAGGTTGATTCGGTAGATTGGGTTAATTAGGTAGATTGGGTAAATTGAGTAAATTCTGTTATTGGGATGTTGGTCGTTGGATATTGTTTGAAAAAAGAAACCTTCTGAAGGTTGGCCAAATCTATTATTTTGATATTTGATATTCGTCGAATTCATTCGGAGGTTTGACCATGATTGTGACAGGTGAAGGAAAAATGACAAACGGTTTGAAAGCCAAAACCGCAATGTTCACGATCTTTCTTATTCTTGCCACACTCCTCGCCATGTCCTGTAAGGAGTGTCCGACCGAACAACCGGACTACGATATTTACTTATCTGCAGAAGATGTCTTCAGCACTTCGGTCGTCCTGAGTGTCAGTCTGCCGGATTCCGGGGATGTCAGCGCCTTCGCGCTCGACCGGGACAACTCGACCGTGGCGACTTATACCTGTAGTGATGACGATACCCTGATAATCGATGAAGGTCTGATGCCGGATACCGACTACATCTACCGTGTCCGCTTCCTGAAGGACGGCAAAACCAAGTCCGAATCCGATCCGGTCTCGGTGCACACGATGGACACTACCAGTCATGACTTCACCTGGGAGATCGATACACTCGGTAACTATGGCAGTTACCTGAAAGATGCCTGGATCGTGAATGAGAACAACATCTGGGTCGTGGGAAATATCGAAACCGACAGCGGAACGTACAATGCCGCAAGATGGGATGGTGATAAGTGGAACCTATTGAAAGTGTTATCAGGGTACTCGCCCAATTATGGAATATTTTACTTTTCTGAAAATGACATTTGGATTACTTCTGGACTTCCAATTCATTGGAATGGTTCTGAATGGACACTTTATCATTTCTGGAATATGGGTGTTCTTGATGACGAAGATGGCGGTGTGACTGATATTTGGGCTTCTTCATCATCAGACATCTACTTTGTCGGCAAAAAAGGTTCCATAGTCCACTATGACGGCTCAACCTTTACGAAGATGGAAAGCGGTACAGAGATTGATTTAACTGACATCAAAGGAGATCCAGATGGTGGCGATATTTGGGTTTGCGGGTTTGATGACCTGAAAGGTTCTGTTTTGTTGAAAAAAGAACAGAATAAAGAATTTGCAACAATAAACAACATTAATTCTCAGACCTCGCTTGGTTAGCCAGGTGTTATAAGTCATATTTATCAGAGTCTTTGGACCGATACAAATATGAACCTTTTTCTGGCGGCCACAGGTCGCGTCTATGTTGTTAGCGCTTCCAGTTCCAGCTCTGTTCAAGAATTAATCTGGTGGGATTATTCAGGTAATCAATATCCACCGCTGACCACAACTATTACCGGTAACAACTCAAATGATATTTTTATTGCAGGATATTATTCATCCATTCGTCATTTCAATGGTCAGAATTGGGCAAATATCAGTCCTGAAATAGAAGGGGAAACAATATGGTCGAAAATCACGGCGATTGAGGATTTGGTTGTAGTTGTTGGCATGACTGGTTCTTATCAGGCTATTATCGCCAGAGGGCATCATCAATAATTAAAAAGGAACCATCTTCCGCCTTGAGCGCCTGCGAAAGGCTAAACTGGTTTTAATCTTCTCGTAACCTTCCGAAGGTTGGGTTTTCCAATAATGACCAATGACAAATTAATCTACATAATCCAACCTTTCATCATTTTCTTTCCCGATAATTTTCTACCGGTAAATATTTGGTTTATCTGGCAGGGCGGTATAAATTTACAGGTTGTTTTTTGAGTTTACGTGAAGAGAAATTGCGATAGGAAACTGAAGATAAAGGAATCGAATGAGAACGACACCGCGATTCCCATTATTACCTGACACATCCATGACCGGCATAAGCAGATCGGCGATTTTCGACTTTTCAGTCAATTTGAATCGCCCGGAAGACGGCCGTTCGCTATCACCGAAAGAGGAGTTATTTGATGGATATAAAACTTGACAATCTGATCGATAAGATCAAAAAAGAAGGCATCGACGAAGCGAAAATGTTGGCAGAAACGATTTTATCCGACACGCAGAAATCCGCCGCCGCGCTCATCGCCGACGCCAAACTAAAAGCCGAACAGATCGTTCGCGACGCCGAAATCGAGGCCGAAAAGACCAAAGCCAACACGACCGCCGCGCTGAAACAAGCCGCCCGTGACACAATTTTGGTCACGAAAGAAAACCTGACCAAACTGTTCGACCGTGTTTTCAAGAAGACGATTTCCGATGCGATGACGCCGGAATTTCTCGCCGGACTCATCCGCGATGTCGTCAAACAGACATCCGGCGACGCGAAACCGGAATTCATCGTCTCGCCGAAAGACATCGACCGGCTGACCAATCTGCTGGCGCAAACAACGACGGAAAGTCTAAAAGAGCCGATCGTCCTGAAAGTCGAAAAAGGCATTTCGGGCGGTTTCCGCATTGGTAAAAAAGGCTCCGACGTTTACTACGATCTCAGCGACGAAAGCATCGCGAATTTTCTCATGGAATTTCTGAATCCTTCCGTTCGCGAGATTCTGAAATAGCGGTAATGGACAAACACTATTATTTAGTCTCGCAACTTCCTTATCTTTTCTTCGACCGACCGGCGTTGATCGACAGCGCGCGGTTTCTCGCCGAAGCGGAAAAATGGCTCGCGCCGTCTGAATTAGCGTTGTTGAAAAAGATCGACGTTTCATCGACAACGGTTCAGAAGGGCGATCTGCCGGTTGTCCGCGCTTTCAAGGGATTTGAAGGAAATCTCCGGCGCGAACTCGGCGAATGGCGGAAAGCGCAAAAAACGCATCAGGATTATAAACTGACGCTTTTCCCACTTTCTCTGATTAAAGACGGCAATCCGCTGACGGCGGAAAAGAATCTCATGTTTTTGCAGTGGCAGGCGATTGACGAAATGGAAAAAGACCATCATTTCGACACGCAAATACTCGTTTTATATTATCTCAAACTCCAATTGCTCGAACGGTTGGCGATTTTCAACAAAGAGCAGGGCTTAAAAAAGTTCAAACAATACACCGAAATGGAAATATGAACAATAATACTGGAAAAATTATCGGCGTCAATGGCAACATGATCACGGTTGTGTTTGACGGCAATATCATTCAAAACGAAGTCGGATACGCGATTACCGGCGACGAGCGGCTGAAATCCGAAGTTATTAAAATCTACGGCAACAACGCTTACATGCAGGTATTCGAAAGCACCAAAGGGCTGAAAGTCGGCGACGCAGTGGAATTCACCGGTGAAATGCTTTCCGTCCAGCTTGGCCCCGGCATTCTCGGCATGGTTTACGACGGATTGCAGAATCCGCTTCACGAACTCGCCGCGCAGTTCGGCTATTTTCTGAAGCGCGGAGCCATTCTCGGCGCGTTAGACGCGACGAAGAAATGGAATTTCACGCCAACCGCCAAGATCGGCGACATCGTCCGCGCCGGTTACGAACTCGGCTATGTTCCCGAAGGCATTTTCAAACACCGGATTTTTGTCCCGTTTGGGTTTCGCGGCGATTACACGGTTAAATCTATATTGCCGAAAGGCGATTACACGATCGAAGAAACCGTTGCCATCGTCATCGATGACAAAGGCGGCGAACACACACTGAAAATGCACTTCGACTGGCCGGTCAAATTCCCGATCACGAATTTCCGCGAAAAATATGTACCGAAAGAGCCGTTGGTGACGCAAACGCGCATCATCGACACGTTTTTCCCGGTCGCGAAAGGCGGAACTTACTGCATTCCCGGACCATTCGGAGCTGGTAAAACCGTCCTTCAGCAAGTAACGAGCCGCTTTGCGGAAACCGACATCGTCATCATCGCGGCTTGCGGAGAACGCGCAGGTGAAGTCGTCGAAACCTTGCGTGAATTTCCGGAGATCACTGACCCGCGTACAGGCAAATCACTGATGGAACGCACGATCATTATCTGCAACACGAGTTCCATGCCGGTTGCAGCACGCGAAGCTTCGGTTTACACGGCAGCAACACTGGGCGAATATTACAGGCAGATGGGTTTGAACGTGCTTCTGCTCGCCGATTCGACGTCGCGCTGGGCGCAGGCGATGCGCGAACTCTCCGGTCGTTTGGAAGAGATTCCCGGTGAAGAGGCGTTTCCAGCATATCTTGAATCACGAATTGCGCAGTTTTATGAGCGCGCCGGACTTGTTGAACTTTATGATGGTGGAATGGGCAGTTTGACGATCGGCGGATCGGTCAGCCCGGCAGGCGGAAATTTTGAAGAGCCGGTAACACAATCGACCCTGAAAGTCGTCGGCGCGTTTCACGGACTTTCGCGCGACCGCTCGAACGCCAGGCGTTTTCCAGCGATCCATCCATTAGACAGTTGGTCAAAATATGCCAGTCTAATTCCAAAAATTTTGATCGATGATGCGCGGCAGACGCTTTTCAAGGGCAACGAAGTACACCAGATGATGCTTGTCGTCGGCGAAGAAGGCACATCGCTCGATGATTTTATTATCTATCTTAAATCTGAATTTCTCGACAACGTTTATCTCCAGCAAAATTCCTTCGATTCCGTTGACGGCGCAACGTCGCCCGAACGGCAGAAAAAAGTCTTCGGAAAAGTTCACGAAGTGCTGATGAAACATTTTACGTTAAAGGATAAAACCGAGGCGCGTAACTTTTTCAATACGCTGAGGCAGAAATTCATCGACTGGAACTACATCGACATGAAAGATGACGAGTTCAGCGAACAGGAACAGACAATAACCCAATTGATTGAGGAAAACTCAGGCGATGCAAAAGGTTTATAATAAAATTCTCAGCGTTACCGGCAACGTCATCACGGTCAAGGCAAGCGACGTCGCATACGAAGAATTGGCGGAAATTACGACCAGTCGTGGGAAATCGCTCGCGCAGGTCATCAAACTCGACGACGACATCGTTTCGCTTCAGGTATTCGCGGGCAGTCAGGGCATTGCCACGAACGACGAATTGCGCTTTCTCGGCAATCCGATGCGCGTGACTTTTTCAGATAACATGCTCGGCAGGATATTCAACGGGAGCGGCATTCCGCGCGACAAAGGGCCGCTATTGACCGAAAATATGATTCAGGTCGCTGGTCCGTCGGTCAATCCGGCAAAACGTATCATCCCGCGAAACATAATCCGCACGAACATCCCGATGATCGACGTGTTCAACTCGCTCGTCGTGTCACAGAAATTGCCGATCTTTTCAGTTTCCGGTGAACCGTACAACGAACTTTTAGCACGCATCGCGCTTCAGGCAGAAGTCGATATGATTATCCTCGGCGGCATCGGACTGAAGTACGATCAGTACATGTATTTCAAGAACACGCTGGAAGAAGGCGGCGCGCTGAGCCGTTCCATTTTCTTCGTTCATACGGCGTCCGATCCGATCGTCGAAGGCTTGATGGTTCCTGATCTTTGCCTCGCCGTCGCTGAAAAATTCGCCCTCAAAGGCAAGAACGTTTTGGTTCTTCTGACGGATATGACAAACTTCGCCGATTCGCTGAAAGAAATCGCCATCACGATGGAACATGTTCCGTCAAACCGCGGCTATCCCGGCGATTTGTACAGCCAACTTGCCGCGCGTTATGAAAAAGCGGTCGATTTCGACGACGCCGGTTCGGTCACGATTCTCGCTGTCACAACGATGCCGGGCGACGACGTCACGCATCCCGTTCCAGATAACACCGGCTACATCACCGAAGGACAATTTTACCTGCGCAACGGACGCATTGAGCCATTCGGTTCGCTCAGCCGTTTAAAACAGCAGGTGAATAAAAATACGCGCGACGATCACCGCGCCATCATGGACGGCATGATCCAATTGTATGCGCAATTCAAGGAAACCGAAGAAAAGCGCGCGATGGGTTTCCGCATGAACGAATGGGACAACAAACTCCTGAAATACGGACAGCAATTTGAATCTCAGATGATGGATTTATCCGTCAATATTTCGCTCGAAAACGCGCTCGACCTCGGCTGGAAAATCCTCGCCAACTGTTTCAAGCCGGAAGAGACCGCTTTGAAATCCGAACTCATTAAGAAATTTTGGCCAAAGGAAATTGACTGATGCCCAAGATTCGTCTGACAAAGAACGAATTGAAAACTCAGAAAGAGGCACTGAAGCGGTACGTGCGCTACTTGCCGACGTTGATACTCAAGAAGACACAATTGATTCAAGAAATCAAGAGCATCACTCGCACCATCGACGCCGTAGATGCGGAAATCGCCGCTCTGGAAAAAACCACGGCGGAATGGGCAGATGTCTTTGCGGAATCCGTCGATCTAACAAATTGGCTCCGCGTTCAGGAAATCAAAACAGGTGTCGGCAACATCGCCGGTATCGATATTCGATTATTTCAAGATGTAGTTTTTGAAGAATTGCCGTATGATTTCTTCGCCACGCCGTTGTGGGTCGACTCGGCTCTAAGCATCGTCAAAGAACAAATCGCGCGAAAAATCCGGATCAAAATTCTCGAGGAGCAGATCGAAACGCTGAAAAACGAACTCCGCATCACTGTTCAGCGCATCAATTTGTTTGAAAAAGTCAAAATCCCTGAAGCGAAAGAAAATATTCGTGTGATCCAGATATTTCTCGGCGACGCGCAGACGGCAGAAGTCGTCCGCGGCAAGATCGCCAAATCGAAAATCCAGAAGAAACGGGAGGCGTCTGCCGCATGATCGTTCGGATGAAAAAAGCGACGCTTTTAGTCAGCGCCAAAGAACAGGATAACGCGCTGAAACGGCTCCGTCGCCTCGGCGTTGTTCACATTCATCAGCCGAACGTCCCGGTTTCCGACGATATTTCACGCCTCGAAAGCCAGATCGCCGCCGTCGAACGTTGCCTGAATATTTTCGGCAAGAAACCAAACGCCAAACCGGAAAAAGAGTTCGACCTTCGTTCTGCAGAATTGATCGTTCGACAAGCGCTCGATTTATTGGATCAGCGCGCCAAACTCTCTACCGAATTCGACGCCGAGAAAGAAAAACGCGGTTGGTTTATCAATTGGGGAAACATCTCAAAATCCGATCTGGAATTGCTGAAACGAAGCGGTATTTTCGTCCGGCTATATACTTCCGACAAAGGTTACATAAAAAAACTTCCACCCGAAAAATCTGTCTATATCATTGGTCAAGACAAGCTACGCGTTTATCTCGCTCTCGTCACCGATAACGAGTCCGAGAAATTAGATTTGAAGGAAGAATTTCCACCCGCCGATGATTTAAAGAGCGTGGAAGATCGCTTCTTATCGGTTGAAAAGGAACTCCTCCGCATCAACGACGATATTAACGAACTGTCGAAGTCCCGTCAACTAACGGTGAATTACCATCTTTATCTTCAGAAACAACTGGAATTCGCCAAAGTCCGCACCGGCATGGGAAACATCGAATCAATCTGCTATCTCGAAGGCTTCTGTCCAATGGACACGGTTCCGGCAATGAAAGAGGTCGCGGACGCCGAAGGCTGGGGCTACATTTTCGACGATCCGGACGATCCGGCAGTCGTACCAACGCTCATTCGTCGTCCGAAATGGCTGAATATGGTCGAGCCGATATTTAAATTCATGGGCACGGTTCCGGGTTATGCCGAGTTTGACATCGGTTTTTGGTTTCTTTGCTTTTTCAGCCTGTTTTTCGCCATTTTGGTTGGCGATGCCGGATACGGAGTGGTTTTGCTGATCGCCGGAATTCTTCTGCGGCGGAAATACAAAAATGCTCCGAAAGAACCATTTCTCCTACTCTATGTTTTGAGCGGCGCGCTGATTTTTTGGGGAGCGATCACCGGAACATGGTTTGGATTCGAACAGATCGCACGCCTGCCATTCTTCAAATTACTGATTGTTGAAAAGGTCAACGCTTGGAGCACGAATCCCGACGCGGTAACGAATTTTCTGATGTATTTTACTTTCCTGATTGGCGCAATTCATCTGTCGCTTGGTCATTTTCTGAACGGACTCAAAAAACTTCCGTCGCTTCAGGTTTTGGCGCAACTCGGTTGGATGTTTATCGTTTGGAGTATGTTTTTTATGGCGGGAACACTGGTATTAAATAAGGCGTTGCCGTCGACAGCGCTGTGGGGAATCGGCGTGGGAACCGCTCTTGTCGGATGTTTCGACAATTATGAAAAAGGGCATTTCTGGCGCGGATTCGGAGCGACGATCGGGAACCTGCCGCTCAGAGTTATCGGTTCGTTTGGTGACATCGTTTCTTATTTACGTCTGTTTGCCGTCGGAATTGCCAGTTCGGTTGTTGCAACGAGTTTTAATTCAATGGCAACCGATGGTGTCGATAATTTTTTCAAGGCGATCATCGCCGTCATTATTCTGATTTTTGCACACAGTTTAAATATGGCGTTGGGCGCGATGTCGGTTATAGTTCACGGCATCCGGCTCAACATGCTGGAGTTTTCCAGCCATCTGGGAATGACATGGACGGGCAAAGCCTATCAACCCTTCTCGGAAGGTTCCTTCCGGAATAAGAAATATACAATTTGAGTAATCATAGTTAAGGAGAAAAGATATGCAAGGTTTAGGTGACTTGAATCTATCATTGATATTAGCTGCACTCGGTTCGGCCTGGGGCGCTGGCGTAGCCGGAATGTCGGCGATCGGCGCGTGGAAAAAAGCGTATTCTCTAAACAAAGCGGCACCGTTTATCCTCGTTGCGTTCGTTGGCGCGCCACTTTCTCAGACGATTTACGGAATGATTTTACGGAACGCAATCAAAGATGCCGCCATTGCCGATCCGATGACGAATTTCCTGATCGGTGGTTTCGCAGGTTTAGCAATGGGATTTTCTGCACTCTGGCAGGGAAAAAATTCTGCAAAAGCCTGCGACGCTCTGACGGAAACCGGTCAAGGTTTCGGAAACTACATCATGGTCATCGGCATCATCGAAACCGTTGCGCTGTTCATCATGGTATTCTGTCTGACGGCGCTTCCGAAAGCCGCATAATCTTTCGGGCTGATTAGACCGATTCGTTTTTATTTTTAAAAAGCTGTCCCGCCAATTACGGGATGGCTTTTACTTTTAATTCCGTGAATAAGTCGGAGATGTTTTTTATATTTGAATCAGATGGTTTAAATGGAGAAATGATATGACGAATCTGACATTTTTAGGCGCAACGGGAACCGTCACCGGTTCGAGATTTTTGCTTGAATCGGACGGAAAACGATTTTTAATTGACTGCGGACTTTTTCAAGGTTTGAAAAAACTTCGACAAAGAAACTGGGAGCTGTTTCCGGTTCCGCCGGAAAGTATCGACGCCGTTTTGTTGACCCACGCGCACATTGATCATAGCGGATATTTACCGCGTTTGGTTCAAAGCGGGTTTTCCGGAAAAATCTACGCATCTACGGCGACAACCGATTTGTGTGGAATTATGTTGCCAGATTCGGCTCATCTGCAGGAAGAAGACGCCAGATACGCCAACGCCAAACATTTCACCAAACATAGTCCCGCCATGCCGCTCTACACAGTCGAAGATGCGAAGAGCGCACTTGAATTATTCTCACCTATTCCATACGGAAAGACTATCGATTTGACGCAGAACATTACCTTAACACTCCAGGACGCGGGGCATATTCTCGGCTCATCATTCATTGATCTTCGGATTAAAAGAGACGGAAAGCAATTCCGAGTCCTGTTTTCCGGCGATATGGGACGCCCATCGCGTCCGATTCTCCGTGATCCGCATACGGTTTTCGGAACGGACTATTTGGTCGTCGAATCGACTTACGGAAATCATCTGCACGGCACGGAAAACACAAATAAGGAACTCACCCGCGTCATATTGGAAAGCATTGATCGGGGCGGTGTGCTGGTGATTCCGTCATTTGCCGTCGGTAGAACGCAGGAACTTCTTTATTCGATCCGTGAATTGGAAGAACAAAACGCCATTCCCAAATTGCCGATTTACGTCGATAGTCCGATGGCGATCAGTGCCATGAAAATTTTCGAGAAGAATAAAGGCGACCACGATCTCGAATCCAAAGCCAAAGAGATGTCCGGTGTCGATATTTTGAAAACCGACAAACTACAATTCGTTCAAACCAAGGAAGGCTCACAGGCGCTAAACAATATTAAAAAACAAGCAGTCATCATCTCGGCAAGCGGCATGGTCACGGGCGGACGAATCCTTCACCATCTTTTTCACCGTCTGCCGGATCCAAAGAATACGGTTTTGTTCATTGGCTATCAGGCAGAAGGCACCCGCGGCAGAACCATTCTTGAAGGATCGGAAAGCGTGAAAATTCATGGACAATTTGTCCCAATCAACGCCAAGGTCGAACACATCAGCGGTTTTTCCGCTCACGCCGATTACAACGAAATACTTGCATGGTTGTCCAGTTTCAATCAGCCACCAAAACAGGTTTTTATCGTTCACGGCGAGCCGGAAGAATCGCGTGGTCTCGCTGAAAAGATCACGTTTCAATTCGGCTGGAATGTCGTCGTTCCGGAATTCGGAAATAGATTTGAACTGACTTAAGGAAAAGAAAATGGACTTATTCGGAAACGAAGAACCTAACGCTCTCCAACCGCCGTTGGCAGAACGCATGAGACCAACAAAGATCGCCGATTTTGTCGGTCAGCCAGAGATGATCGGCAAGGACAAAATTGTCAACAAGGCGATTGCGTCGGGAAAAATATTTTCGATGATTCTCTGGGGACCGCCCGGATCAGGAAAAACGACTCTGGCGCGACTGATTTCCAAAGAAGTCAACGCGCAGTTTCATCAGATCAGCGCCGTCTCATCCGGCGTCAAAGAAGTTCGGAGCGTCATTGACCGTTCGCGGATGAATTCCCGTAACGGCGTTGCCACGCTTCTCTTTATCGACGAAATTCACCGCTTCAACAAAGCCCAACAGGACGCGCTACTTCATGCCGTGGAAGACGGCTCGGTCACGTTGATTGGCGCCACGACGGAAAATCCGTCGTTTGAGGTCATTCCACCGCTGTTATCGCGATGCCGCATCCTGAAGCTCGATCCGCTCAATGAATCCGATCTGGAAAAAATTCTTCAGTCTGCGATTTCGCAGGACAAAATTCTGAAAAACTACGCCGTCAGCCTCGACAAAACCGCGCAGTCGTTTCTTTTAACCAGCGTGAATGGCGATGCGCGAAAAATGCTGAACGCCATCGAAATCGCGCTGAGCCTTTCAACGCCCAAAACGGGAAGCCCAATTGTCATCGATCTTCCACTTATAAAAAACGCTCTACAACAGCGAAATTTGCTGTACGATAAGACGGGCGATTATCATTACGATACGATTTCGGCATTCATCAAGAGTCTTCGGGGAAGCGACCCTGACGCGGCGGTTTACTGGCTCGCCGTTACGCTCGAGGGTGGCGAAGATCCGCTCTTCATTGCGCGCCGGATGATCATCTTTGCCAGTGAAGACGTCGGAAATGCCGATCCGAACGCCATGACGCTTGCCGTTTCCGGTTTTCAGGCGGTTCATTCGGTCGGAATGCCGGAAGCCTCCATCGTTTTAGCTCAAATGGCGACATACCTCGCTTCCGCACCGAAAAGCAACGCATCGTACATGACATTGGTGAACGCCAGCACAGTTGTGAAGTCAGGCAAAATGCCGGACGTGCCGCTTCATCTGCGGAACGCACCGACCGGATTGATGAAAGCGCTGAACTATGGGAAAGATTACCAGTATCCGCATCAACAACCCGAGCATTTTGTGAAGGAAAATTATTTCCCAGAATCGATCGAGCCGCAAGCGTTCTATCATCCGACGGACATCGGACACGAAAAAACGATCCGGGGACGGCTCGAGAAACTCTGGCCAGAACGTTACAAATCCGACAAAAAGGAATCTCCGCGCTGAACCCAGACATTTCCCGAAAATCACAGGAAATTCCGATGCCGAATGCCTTTGTTCTTCCCGATTCTTGTCTTGGTAAAACCGCTCCGAAATGATAAATTTGTCACAGTTTAAAATGGTTGATTTATGAACGCTATTGAATCTTTAATACTCGGTGTTTTTCAGGGCTTTTCAGAATTTCTCCCGATCAGCAGTTCCGGGCATTTGGTCATTTTACAACGGCTCTTCAATTTAACTTCCGACAATATTGTGTTTGAGGTCAGCGTGCATTTCGGCACATTGCTGAGCGTCGTTGCCGTTTACTATTCCGATTTGTGGAAAATGATCGCAAGTTTTTTCAGCGGACTTTTTAGCCAAAATATCCGTTCGAATTTCCGTAACAACGAGTATTTCCGTCTTGCCGTTTTCGTTGTGATCGCTACGATTCCCGCCGGATTGGTTGGCGTTCTTTTCAAAGATTTTATCGAGGGTATTTTTCATTCCGTTCGGTTGGTTGGCGTAACTTTGATAGTCACCGGCGTTCTTCTGTTTCTGACGCGTTTCGCTAAAATTCAAAACCGCAAGTTGGGTGGATGGAATAGCCTTTTAATCGGCCTTTTTCAGGCATTTGCCATTCTGCCGGGAATTTCCCGTTCGGGTTCGACGATCAGCGCCGGACTCTTTTCGGGAATTTCACGAATGGAAGCCGCGCGGTTTTCTTTCTTACTGTCCGTTCCGGCAGTGCTTGGCGCGACGATTCTCGAAGGCAAAGATGTACTGGCGGTTGGCGTCGCAGTTCTCGACTGGAAAATCCTTTTGATCGGGTTGATTTCTTCATTCATCGTTGGCTATCTGTCGCTGAAATTTCTCCTGAAAATCGTCCAGAGCGGAAAATTCAGCTGGTTTGCGCCTTACTGCCTAACGGTCGGATTATTAACTTTGTTATTCTTGTAGGAACTTCGACAAGAAAATACCATGACATCATTCGCAGACGAAATTCGTTTGATAGACCAAGGAATTCTCCGACCGATTTACTTGCTCTGGGGCGGAGAATATTTCCTCGAAGAGCAGGTGATTCAGGCGTTGTTTTCGGCTTTTGCAGGCACCATTCCGACGAGCGTCGAGAGAAAAATTTTTTATGGAGACGACCGGAAAGATGAACCATTTATCCAAAGCTTAGTTAACTTCGGAATGTTCGCGCCGCTTCAGTTTATCATTTATAAAAACATTCAAAAGCTTAATGTTTCCCATCGGAAAAGTCTTCAACGGTACATCGATTCGCCCGATCCGAATATCCTGCTAATATTGACGGCGGATAATGAGACAAAATCTTCGTTGGTCGATCAACTGAAGAAATCAAAATCTGTCAAAACCATTTTTTCCTCCACGCCAGAACCAGAACAGTTTGCCGGAATCGTACAAACGGCGCTCGCTCGGCGCGGTTATACGATTTCGGACGACGCAATGATGCGACTCGTTTCCTGTACCGACGATTCACTGGCGCACACATTCGCCGAATTGGAAAAGATCATCGTATCCGCGGGTGACGCCAAAGAGTTGACATTCGAAACGGTCGATGCGATCATCGGCGCCGATAAAAAATATCAGGTGAGTGAATTGTTAACCGCAGTTGCTGATCGCGACATGAAAAAGTCTATAAAAATAGCGCTGGCGATGATCAACGCGGGCGACGGTATGCCGTTCATCGTCTCAAAGCTATTTCATTTCTTCCTTAACATCTGGGCGTATCCGCACGCGGCGTCCTTTAACGGCAACAAAAACCGGTGGAACCAAAAACAGGAAGCGGATTTTAAAGTCGGGTACGGAAATTATCGAGAACGCAATTTCGGAGAGATTTTTCAAAGATTGACTGACGCTGATTTGAAATCAAAATCGGTAAACCTAACCGACGAAGAACTGATTGTACCGCTGTTGTATGAAATCATCAATGCTTAGAATTGGAACGCATGGAAGACAAATATAAAATCACGGACGAAGAACTCATTGCCAGATTTCAAGCAGGCGACGAAAGCGCATTCGAAGAAATCGTCCATCGATATTCCGGACGATTAATGAATTTCGCTTATCGCTTTTTGATGGACCACGAAGAGGCGGAAGATGTCGTTCAAGATACGTTTCTCAAAGTCTATCAAAACCGATACGCCTATAAGGAAATTGCGAAATTCTCGACATGGATCTACACGATTACAGGAAATCTGGCGAAAACAATCCTTCGGAAACGACGCAACCGGCAGCTCTTTTTCTTCTCGCGGCTAGGCCCCGAAGAAAAAGACATAGAATTCCCGTCAACCAACAAATTACCGGAATCTTCGTTTGAAGAAAAATACGATGATAAAATGGTACAGAGAGCAATTGTAAAATTGCCGGAACAATTTCGCACCGCGATCATTTTAAGGGATATTCAGGATCTTTCTTATGAAGAAATCAGCAATATCATTGACGCGCCACTCGGAACCGTCAAGTCTAGGATCAACCGGGCGCGCTTGCGCCTACAGGAAGAACTAGAGTCATTGAAAGGCAAGTGATTTTTACAGGAGGTGTTAAGCAATTTATGATGAATTGTTACCAGTTTAAAAACTCCATATCAAGTTATATCGAAGAAGACATCAACTTCAAACGTCGAAAGGAATACGAGGAACATCTGCAAGGTTGTCCCGAGTGCAGGCTTTTACATAACAGAATTCTGCAAAACAAAAAACGGCTGGCGTCCTTGCCAAAAGTTGCCGTGAGCGATCAATTCATGTATCATCTCCAGAATAAAATTCTTGCCGATCGTAATGCTCGAATTCGTCAGTCGCTTCAAAATGGTTTTTCTTTTAAGCGAATTCCCTCTTTTGCTTACGGATTTGCCGCCGCATTGCTTGCTGTTGTTACCGTATTTTTCATTCTGCAATCACAAGGAGTGGATTCAACGACTTCCGGCGTCCCTCCCGTCGTTCAGGAACAGATCAATCAGCAACCGCCGTTCGTTTCTCAACCGCCAGTTAGACAAATCGCCCCGGCTCAGCAACCCATTAAAAATGTATTGGTTGCCGACGACACGCGGAGCCAGATTAAACCTGACTCATCGGATAAAGATGTTCAGGAAGACGATCAACCGGTTCGACATAATCCAGATTATCAGAATCAGATCAGGACGGTTAAAAAGCAGTATTAAAGTTGTTTTAGTTTCCGGGTTTTACATAATTCATATTGATTTTATAGACGGATAATCGTATTTTTACCTGCTGTTTTTGCAGGTTGTAATGAAAAATTTGAAGAGTATTTGGTTCCTTAGCTTTCTCCTAATCGCCGTTTTATTTCTGGTTGTCGTTTATCCCGGAATTGAAACGTTGCAGGGTATTCCCTTTACATTTCTGTGGGTTTTCAAGATACTAGTTTTCGTCGCTTTCTTTTCAATCGTTCTCTTCTTATTGATCGAAATAAAACATCTGACGCGGAAGATCCGGACGATTCAGGAAACCATAAAATCCGAAGGAACGGGAGATCGTTCGGACGAATCGCTCAAGGGACTCGGATTGAAAACCAGCGTCGATCCGGAAAAAAACTATCAAGAAATGACGCAACAGATTTTATCGCTTGCCCAATCTTCTTTAGTCGCTCAAACCGTCTTTATCTATTTCTACAGTGATGCAGACGATGAATACATACTTCAGGAATTTCTGACATCTTTGAACGTCGATCTCAAGCCATCTTTTCATGCGGCTAATTCCATTTTTAACAAGTTTCATCAATCGGCAGTCCCGAGAATATTTTCCGATGAACTTCTGAAGAATGGACAGATTCCATACTACCGGAAAAATCCTCGCGTCGGAACCATTATGCTGGTCCCGATTTTTCTAAAAAAAGGCACCTTTCTCGGTCTGCTCGGAATGGATAGCATCAGCAAAGAAGCATGGAGCGATGATGACACCAAATTGGCGAAAGCGTTCGTTGAACTTTATTCGCAGATTATCTGGCAGACCGACGTTATCGACAAACAGTTGACGCAGATGAAATTTTTCGACGATATTTGCAAGATGAGCAATGAAAGTTCACTCGGCATTGATTTGCTCGATCTATATAAAAAGGCTGGCGCTATTATCAAGAAATTTTACAATTTCGACAAAATGACGTTGGCGACTTTTAAAGAAGAGGAATCCCGCGAATTGCATATCGAATATGTCGAAGGGTTAGAAGCAGATTACTCCATCGGACATCTGATACCGATTGACGGAAGCCTTTTCCAGAAGGTCGTCGATAACAGTCAAACCCTTTCTTTGCCTGACTATGAACAGGCGGGCATTCAATATCGGTTCCGACCCGACGATCTTCCGCTCTTTCCGTTTCGTTCTTGCCTTGGCGTTCCGCTAGATTTCGGCAGAAAACGCTTCGGCGGCATTCTATTGGAAAGTTTTAAGGTCAATAATTTTGCCATTGAAGAAGCGGAAACACTGTCGTTCTTGGGAAAAAATCTTTCCGAAATCATCAGTAGGATTCGAGTGCATCAGATCATGAAAGAACTCGCGCTTATCGACGGACTGACCGGTATTTATAATCAGCGCGCATTCAAAGAACGATTCACGACGGAAATCGAGCGCTGTCGCCGATTCAAAACTTCGATGACACTGTTTGTTCTGGATCTCGACAATTTCAAGCGGATCAACGATACGCACGGACATTTGTTCGGCGACTTTCTGCTAAAAAAGACAGCATCGATCATTCAGTCAAGCGTCCGATCTATTGATATCGCCTGCCGGTGCGGCGGCGAGGAATTCGCCGTCATCTTAGTTAACGCCGACAAGCGAAGTTGCCTGACAAGTGCCGAAAGAATCCGCAGTAACATTCAAAATTTCTCTTTCGATAAAGATAAAATCAGCGAAAAAATTACCGTCAGCATCGGCATTTCCGAATATCAGATTGACGGCAACGATCTTCAAACAATCTTTTCCGCCGCCGGCAATGCGATGTATCAATCCAAACGAGCTGGCGGCAATCGCGTCACAATGTATAAACCAAACTAAGTTAGGAGTCAATTCAATATGGCAAAACGAATCAGTAAAGGTTTCGGAGATAAAACTTCCAAAGCGCTAAAAGATTTTAAAAAGCACTGCCCCGTCTGTGGCGAACCCATCGAATTAATCAAACGCATCATCACTATCACCAACCCCGAAAAAAATTCTATCCGTTTTCAGGAAAAAATGGTCGGCGTCTGCAAATGCAATCGTAGCGAAATTTATCAATAAGACCGCCTTCTTGTCGATGCGGAAAATCAATCGACATAGAGGAAATCGATGCAATCTTCGATAAAACGAACCTTCTCATTTTTACCCATTCTATTCGGGGCATTGCCGTTTCTTTCTTCTTTTTCTAATTGCGCTGGCGGTAAACCCGCTATCTCATCTACATCCACCGAAATCGCGTCTCCCCAACCGAAATCTTATGATTCTCAAGCCCTCGAACATTTCATGGCAGGCGAGTCGTTTGCACTTCAGGGCGATTACGCAATGGCGGCGCTGGAATATCAAGATGCCCTCCAATACGATACAACTTCTGCAACAATTTATCTTTCGCTGGGAAAAACCTATCTGAATCTGGGCAAATTTGACCGCGGCGCCGCCGCACTCAAAAAGGCTATCCAATGTAATTCGTCCGATCCGGAAGCGAGAGAAATTCTCGCGCAGGTTCTTTTTCTAACCGGTAAAACCAAAGAGGCTCAGCGCGAATATGAAATTTTGGCGAGAGAACGACCGAACGACCCAGAAATTCAGTTCCAAATTGCCGCGATCTATCTGAAGAACAACCAGCCAGACCGCGCTTTGAAAATTTACACAACTGTTTTTTCAACAGATTCGTCGCGTCTTGACGCATTGGAAAAAGCCACCGAAGTTGCCTTCATTCAAAAAGATTTCAAACAAGCCGCAAAATTCTTCGATATTTTGATCAAGCGCGCTCCCGACAACATTGACTATATCAAAGGAAGAGCCAACCTCGCGATTATGAACGGCGATCTCAATACAGCCATCGATCTGAGTAAACAAGTTCTCGCACTTGATCCGCAGAATTTTGCCAACCGTGAACGCCTCGGCGATATTCTTTCACGAAGCGATCGGTTCGAGGAAGCAGATTCGTACCTCCAGATGATGATCGAATCCTATCCGGACAGTCTCAATAGTTACGAAAATCTTGCCATGCTTTTCATACGGCAGGAAAGGTATTCCGACGCCATAGATTTTCTGCGAATAGCTCTTGAAAAATTCACAAATTCCCCAATTTTTTTAATGCTTCAGGGATCCTGTTATTTTTCCTTGAAAAACTACGCGCTCGCTGAACCACCGCTCGCGACCGCATTGCAAGCCGTACCAAAGAACATACAGGCGCAACACATGCTCGCCAACGTTTGGGACGCCGTCGGAAAATATGACCTCGCAGACAGTCTCTATAACGAAATCATTCGTGACAATCCTGACGACGACGTCGCGCTAAATAATCATGCCTATAGTCTGGCCGTTCGGGGCGTATCGCTTAAGAAAGCCCTGAACATGATCAGCCGTGCATTGCAGAAAGAGCCGGAAAATTCATCCTATCTCGATACCAAAGGTTGGATTTTATACAAACTCGGCAAATTCCAAGAAGCACTTCAGTGGGTCGAAAAATCGCTGGGAACCGAAAATGAAAATTCGGAAGTGCTCGAACATCTCGGCGACATTCACCAAAGTCTGGGCAATCGTGAAAAAGCACAGGAATTTTACGAGCGAGCGTTGAAAATCGATTCGGAAAATGAGCGACTTAAACAGAAACTCGTCACCGAATAGCATTTACTGCCAGCCGGTTTTCGTCATCGCGCTCTGGCTGAGTCTCCAGAGTTGCGCCTCAACAACCGCATTTCACCAAAACATATTCAATCCTGAGTTTTTGGATCCCGAAAAGCGCACCGAAGCGATCAATAACATTGGACAATTAAACGCCGATTTGAAAATCGGTATCGATTCGCCCGACGGAGCATTTTCTCTTCCGGCAGATCTTCAGTTTCAGACAACCGATACGCTTTTCATTCAGATTTACGATCCGTTCGGCAGAAAACTCTCGCGCGCGGAATTGAACAGCGACGAATATTTCATTTTACTCCAACGAGACGGAACTATTTTTTCGGGGAGCGAATTGCCGACAGAATTAGGCGGCTATGAACTACCAGCATTTTCCCCGGAAAATTTTCGACAACTATTACTTGGATTGCCGGTCAGGTCGCCGTCTTTTCAGATAACTAATTTCAGACAAACATCCTGTCCTAAGTCTATGATAATCGGAAGTAAAGCCGGAAAGTGGAAAATCCGCTACCAATCGTATGAATCGGTTAACGATATTCCATTCCCTTCGGAAATTTCGATTCAGAACCGGCAGGCAAATATCGAAATACAAATTCAACTCTCGAATTTCTCTCCCGCGTTGCGTAAATTCGCGCAGTAATGAAACCATTAACGAAGAGGTTTGAGTGAATTCAGAAGGAAAAAACGGATTGGTTTCGGTCGTCGTTCCCGTCCTGAACGAAGAAAAATCGCTCGAAGAACTCTATCATCAGATCGCCACCGCTTTTAAAGGCGCCGAACTGACGTATGAGGTCATTTTTATTGATGACGGAAGCACCGACCGCTCTTTTGAGATCGAATTAAAAATCGCAGGTGAAAATTCTAACGTTAGCATTGTGCGGTTTCAGCGAAATTTTGGTAAAGCCGCCGCGCTGATGGAAGGGTTTCGCTTGGCAAAAGGTGAGTTCGTGGCGACTCTCGATGCCGATCTTCAGGATGATCCAAACGAAATTCCGGCGATGATTCGTCAGATGAATGGTGGCTATGATCTCATTTCCGGCTGGAAGAAAAAACGCAATGATCCAGTAACGAAAACTATTCCATCAAAAATATTCAACCGCGTCACTCGCTGGATGACCGGCGCCAAAATACACGATTTCAACTGCGGATTGAAAGTCTATCGCCACGAGGTGGTTCAGTCACTGAAAATCTACGGCGGTTTATACCGATACATCCCGGCGCTGGCGCATCTTTCCGGCTTTCGCGTCGGCGAGAAAGTCGTTCAGCACCGCGCGCGACAGTTTGGCGTTTCTAAATACGGCGGATCGCGGCTCTATCACGGCTTCTGGGACTTAATCACCATTCTCTTTCTGAGCAAATACGAACGCCGTCCGCTTCATCTGTTCGGACTGCCCGGCATTCTCTGTTTTCTTGCAGGGTTTGTCATTTCATTAGGGTTGACAATTCGGTGGTTCATGGGACACTGGATTGCCAATCGACCGGCTTTCTTTTTGGGAATTTTACTACTGATCGTCGGTTTGCAGTTCATCTCCATGGGATTGCTGGGTGAGATGATCGCTTTCGGACAAAAGAAAGAAAACGCCATCATCAAATCGGTCTTGCTCCCGGAATCGACAAAGGAAAACGCCTGACGGTGAGCCAGATGAACTCGAAAACGATCATTCATGCCGACTGCCGGTTTTTCCTCGGCTACATTCCCTGCCGGTTTCATAAATCGGAAGGCGCGCATTGCGAAAACTGTTCGCATTACGACCGGATCGAAGAAAAAATCCTGATCATTAAACTTGGCGCGATAGGCGATGTCATCCGCACGACGCCGCTTCTTGAAAAATTGAAAGTCGAACATCCGAAAGCGGCAATCTGGTGGTTGACACTAACGCCGGAAATTCTTCCGCCGACCGTCGATAGGAAATTGAAGTTCGATCTCGCTAACACGCTTTATATAGAAAATGTCGATTTCGACTTGCTCATCAATTTGGATAAAGACCCGGAAGCC
>PEYN01000169.1 GCA_002774355.1 Candidatus Marinimicrobia bacterium CG08_land_8_20_14_0_20_45_22
TGATAATTCGGTAAAGTTCTTCCACTTCTGGTTTTTTGAGTTTGATTGTGTACTGTACCATGATATCTCCTTTTTAGTACAAATATACTAAATATTACCGTCATAGCAAAGTTAACTTAACACTAGATATTATTCGGTGAACATCACCGCATTAAATTCTGATTACGGCGCGTTTCTTTCACTCCAACGCAATACTTCCGAGCATGTTGGATTAAGAGTGAAAACCGGTTGGTCGCACCTCGAAGGAAGTTGGAAGGATGCATCTCACATCAAGATTACGGAAAGAACTAATCTTTTATCAGGCGATTTGGCTATACTGTATTATCTGGCTCCATGCGCGCCGGCGTCACCCTATATTTTTGGCGGAGTTGGCGGCAGTTATAGAATGGTACATAACGGACAAACCGGATTTCAGGATAA
This sequence comes from Candidatus Marinimicrobia bacterium CG08_land_8_20_14_0_20_45_22, assembly GCA_002774355.1. Lineage (NCBI taxonomy): Bacteria > Pseudomonadati > Fidelibacterota > Fidelibacterota bacterium CG08_land_8_20_14_0_20_45_22. Next base: position 421 of record PEYN01000169.1, read on the forward strand.
AAGGGAATTCGGGTCTCAGGTAGCTGTCGGTGCCGGTATTGAATACAAGATGAATCGCAAGTGGAGTTTTACTTCAGAGGTTGGCTATCATGTTACCAGTAATTCAAAACTTGATGGCGCTATTGTTCCGACTGAGGTGAATGGACGCGATTCATATTTAGTTTTTGCCGGCGGCTTCCATTTCTTTTTTCGTAAAGGCGAGCCATCCAAGCAGTGCGAACCTTGTCCGGAATTTACCCCGGGAGGGATAGACCTGACCGACTATAACAGAATTGAAAATCTGATTGTGAAGCATATACCCAAAGAAGTTACCAACCAGGTCGTCATTGACAGATACATCATGGAATTTAAAAATGATCTGTTGGTTCTGGTGGGTGTAAATTTCGCATTCGATAAAGCGGACCTTTTACCAGAGTCATACCCTGTGCTTGATAAATCCGTTGTTTTATTGAAAGATAAACCCGGTGCGAAATTTGAGATTTAAGGATATACTGATTATCTCGGCACCAAGGCTTACAACATGGAACTTTCAATTCAGAGAGCTCAAACTGTTAAAGCATATCTTGTTTCTCAAGGAATAGAACAAGACAGACTTACAACTGTCGGTTACGGGAAAAATCGTCCAGTTGGAGATAACGAGACCGAAGATGGCAGAGCAATGAACAGAAGAATAGTGTTTAAAATGATTAGATAAAGAAACAAAAGAGATTATTATGAGAATTGATACCACAAATCCTAAAAGTATTTTAGGCCGATTGACGCGCTTCGTCGGAGCAATGCTTATGGTAGCATTGATAGTATCGACCACCAGCGCATCCGGTCCCGGTGCAGTCAATCTGGGAACCGCCGGTGATTTCGTGATCCTGGCAAAAACCGGAATCTC
>PEYN01000170.1 GCA_002774355.1 Candidatus Marinimicrobia bacterium CG08_land_8_20_14_0_20_45_22
GAATTGATGAATCGCCGTCAATGTCCGTCCGGCATGTTTCGTCACTTTTTGAAACGACACCATTGTATAATCCCGATCAGGATAATTTTTATAACATGGTCGCTGAAGTCGAAACCGATCTTCAACCAACCGAACTGATTAAAACTTTAAAACAGATTGAAACCGACAGCGGGAGAAATCTGAGTGCGAAACGCTACAGCCCGCGCGAAATTGACATCGACATCGTTTTTTTTGGTAATGTCATTTTAGAATCGGAAAAACTGACAATACCGCATCGTTTATTATACGAACGCAGTTTTGTACTCATGCCACTGAGCGAATTAAACGATCGGTTCGTCGATCCGGCGACGGGAAAAGATATCCGGCAATTGTTGTCCGAATGCCCGGATCGAACGTCGATCCAAAAAATAGGAACCATAAACATTCCCAAATCCGAATACTTAACAGAGGCTTGAAATTTCCATGAATGATTTGAGTTATATCGCTATCGAAGGCGTCATTGGCGTCGGGAAAACAAGTTTTGCCAGACTTTTATCCGAACGGTTGACAACGCAATTGGTTCTCGAACGGTTCGAAGAAAACCCGTTTCTGGAGGAATTTTACAAGGAACCGGCTCGTTTTGCCTTCCAGACGCAACTTTTCTTTCTCCTCAGCCGGTACAAGCAACAACAGGAACTCAAACAAATCGATCTGTTCCATAACCTGCTTGTCAGCGATTATATGTTTGTCAAAGACAGGCTATTCGCGCATCTGACTCTTGAAGAAAAGGAACTCCAACTCTATCATCACATCGCCAATCTGCTTGAAAAAGAGATTCCGAAACCCGATTTGGTCATTTTTCTGCAGGCGAGCACCGACCATCTGATGTCCAATATCCGGAAGCGGGGAAGATCGTATGAAAAAGATATGTCGCGCGAGTATATTGAATCGCTGAACCAGATTTACAACGAATTTTTTTATCGGTATAAAGAGAGTCCGCTGATTATCATCAATACCAACGAGATCGATTTCGTAAATAATGAAGACGATCTTCACGAACTTCTTCAGGTCATCGTTAAACCGATCACCGGCACAATTTATTATAATCCCCGAAGAGAGGTGTTGTAAATGGGACAGGCGATATTAGCGCTGATAATTATTTATTTGGTATGGAAACTGATCAAACCGGTGATTTACAGATTAGAGGAAAAACGCGAAGCGTCTTCCTCGAAGAAATCCAACGTGTCCCGAAGTTTCGGGATGAATCCAAAAGACATTCAGGACGCCGAGTTCAAAGACATCGACACGAAAGATAAAACCGACAACTCAAATTAACGACCGATTATGAAACGTTACTATCTGCTCTTGATTCTTTTGATCTTTTATTTTTTGGAAGCCTGCGGTCCGAAACACCCGAAAGTTTCCGCATCGGACTGGAAAAAAATCATTCTGGAACATAAGGCTTTATACCCCGAAATGCAGATTCAGGATGTTTATAAACTCGTCTATCAAAGCATGTTCGGTCCCGGACACATGGGAACGGATAAAAACAAGATCGCAAAATGGCTCAATGAGGAGTTGGACACCATCGTCGCCGATTCGACCGTTGACCTGATCGAAGACATTTCTCCGACTGGAACCTATTTCCGGATCAATCTCAGGAGATTTAAATACGAAAGTGGGAAGCCAGAATTGCTGTGTCAGGCGATTGCACAGTCGGCCGCTGAAGCGGAAAGCGATACCACTGAATTCATAGCTAACTGGCAAACGATCGTCGAACTAATCGAATCGCAGGAAGTATTTTTCGATCAGGATCAGACAGCCAGATTCACAGAATCCATGACTCGCGCCGGTTATCCGATTGTTCATCATTCGGATATTTATTCGCACAAATACACGCCTTCTTACCGGGTCGTTGCCCGGAAATACTGGAACAAAATCGCACCCGAGGTTTTTCAGTAAGGAAATTCGATGGCAACGCTCGTTCTGATAACCTTTTTACTCGGCGCGGAACTCGGTTATATCCAAATCCACTTCCGTAAGCGCGAACTGAAATCGAGACTTCTTTATTTGTTACTTTACGGCGTTTTATCGGCGGTTCTGATTGGTTTTTTCTGTCAACGCGTTCAAATTATCGATGGAATGGGATTCTATCTCATAATACTAACCACCGGAACGACGATCGGTATATTCATTTTATTGGAACGGCTGGTCATGCGATTCTGGTGGTTATCGATCGCTCTGGCGCCGGTTATCGGAACAATCAACTATTTATTCATGCTGAATAATACAGTGCGTACTTCACCGATTGTGTTTTTACTGAGTTTTACTTTGTGTTTCGGGCATTTCCTGATCGGATTATACCTGAAATATTTCACGGGAGAATATCTTTGAAAACTGCGCTGATCACCGGGATCGGCGGTTTTCTGGGCGGACATTTAGCGACAATCGCGGCAAATCGTTTTCGTATAGTCGGATTATATCACACTTTTCCCGTTGAAATTCCCAATATCCGAACGCTTTACGGCTCGCTGACGGATCGAACCGCTCTTCTCAAAATTCTCAATAAAATTCAACCGGATGCAATTATTCACAACGCCGCTATGGCGAATCCGGATGACTGCGAAGCAAATCCGTCGGAAGCAGAAGCGGTCAATGTCGGTTCGTCGGAATTTCTTGCCAAATGGTGTGAAGAAAATCATCGGCGATTGGTTTTTATCTCCACGGATATGGTTTTTGACGGAACGAAAGGAAATTACCGGGAAGAGGACAAAGTCAATCCATTAAGCGTCTATGCAAAAACAAAAGCCGAAGCCGAAAAGACCGTTTTGGCTCATTGTGGGAATTCTTTGATCTGCCGCATCGCGCTGATGTATGGCAGAGGAGTATTGAATCGTCCTTATGGTTCCGAATGGCTTGAACGGAAATTGATCAAAAGAAAGAATGGCATCGAAATTAATCCGGTCGTTCTATTTTCCGACCAATACCGGAGCATGATTTCTGTCAGCAATGCCGCTGAGGCTGTCATAGAAGCGACGCCGAAGGATATTCGGGGAATTCTTCATGTTGCAGGTTCTCAGCGCATCAGCCGGTTCGATTTCGGGAAGAAATTGTGTGCTGTTTTAAATATCCCGGAGACTTTCATCGTCAGCGCAAAATATGACGACGCCAACATCCAAACGCCGCGTCCGAAAGACGTCAGCCTGAACATTTCCAAAGCACGCGCTCTATTATCGATTGAGTTCCCGGATATTGAAACCGGACTTCGACAAATCTATCGCTGAAAATGTCTGAATCACTGATTAAACAGATTACGCTGAAAATGTCTGTATCACTGATTAAACAGATTACGCTGATTTCGCTGATTATAGAGAATGAAACCGGGAAAGTGAATCTGTGAAATCCTTGAATCAGTGTAATCTGTGATCCTGACGGATTTGTGGATGCTGTGCTGGGCGACGCAATAGGAAAATGTCTGAATCACTGATTAATCAGATTACGCTGATTTCGCTGATTATAGAGAATGAAACCAGGAAAGGGAATCTGTGAAATCCTTGAATCAGTGTAATCCGTGATCCTGACGGTGTTATGATGGATGCTGTGCTGGGCGACGCTCTACGTTAGATTTGAGAATCTGACGCAATAGGGGAAACCTTAATCGTCATTAATATCTTCATCGTTCTGATCATCCGACAATAAATAAGGCGAATCATTTTCTCGAATTATCCAATCATTGATATTTGTCGAGTTTAAAAAATTCAGGATCGGCACAGGCTGCAATTTTTGTTCAAGATAGTCTCGTAACTGATCTTCTGGAACAGACAAAATTTCGGTATCGTAATTAAGTCGGGTTTTCAAACATCGCGCTAACTCTAAAGGCCAAAACTGCATACTCATCTGAATAATTTCAGTTCCGGATTTAAGAGCCGCATCGGTCGTTTTTGAGGTATTTGGCATCCTGTCAACGATAATAAATGTTTGCGAAAAATTTGCTATGCCATTCTGTTCGATTTCATTAGCATATCTTGTCAGTTTATCTTTCATAATTTCAGGATTACCTTTACCGATAAAACCAATATCAAATCTTGCCAATTTACCCGGACGTAATCGGATTGTTGCGTCACATTCTCGTAAGTCAGAACTATCAGACAACCAAAATACTTTTTTAAGTCTATTACTATGAGAGTTTTCTACATGATGTAAACCAAGTATCGTTAAGACAGATCCCATAATGAGGCGTTCAAACAACTTTCCATAGGTAGATTTTTCTGAACCACGAATTGTTAGTGTTGTAGCGCCAATTGCTGTAGATAATCGAGAGATGTCTTTCCAAGTCAAAGGTCTGGAATTATGTTTTAAATCACCATCGACAAAATACCCCAAGTCCATTGAAATATCGCCAAAATCTTCCTGACATCTTCGAGATGCTTCCTCGATAGCATTTTCAAAATCCTGAATATAACTATGGCGCATTTGAGGATTACTTCGCAAAACATTTTGAATACTTTTTCCAGTCAAGCCAATAAGCCACTGAGCAGGCCAAAATGTTTCTTTCCTGGATTGAGAAGTGTTGTCCATTTGTTCAAGGGCTAAAGTAGATAATTTTTCAGTAAAATCATCGATTAGCGTCCAGCCTTTTGCAAATAAAGAAATCATTGCTCCGGTTGCAATTGCAACACGGCGACGAGTCAAAGGCTCAGTTTGTGTACGAATATTTTCTCCACATAAAACGGCAAGAATGACTTGGCGAGCGGTCTCTACACCAAGTCTCTCAATAAATTCCTTACCATTTGCAGTAAGTACTAATTTTCCCTTTTCGGGGAATAGTTCATCAATTATCATCTTTTTTTTCCTCGAACAAGTCTATTTGCTTTTGAGCAGGTTTTACTGAATCGCAATTTATCCACATAACCGTGTTGAGATTTACATTTTTCCAAGAAATGATATCTTCACTCATTATGTCTATATACTCTGGGTTGTTGTCGAATAAAACAAATCTTCTTCGTAACCCAGATGCAGCATTGCCAACTGTACCTGAACCTGCAAAGGGATCTAAAACAACATCGCCTTTAAACGAATAGTAACGTATGACTTTTTCCGCCAATTCCTTTGGAAATGCCGCAGGATGTTTAGAGCTGGTTGATGGACTTATCTTCCAGACATTTGTCCTTTCATAACCATTAGCAATTTTAGAGTCGTTGACAATATCTCTGTCCGGATGATTACGGATGAACCAATCAATGAGCAGATCAGTATGTTTCCGATAAACTAAAACATATTCGGTTACTGGTACTGCTTTATATTGTAAAGGATTACGATCAGCCGCGAACCGTCTTCCACGCCCCGTTGCCCATCCTGCACCCTCGGGCTTTAACCAAATTATGTCATCAATAAAATCGAAACCTTCTTCAGTAAATATTCTGTGAATGTCAAAAGGAACTGCTATTCTTTTTGAAGATTCATTTCTTGAAGCCCGACGCAATAAAACCGGGGAAATATTAATTACGAAAAATCTACCTTCTCCAAGCACTCTATGACACCTTCTTATAATTTGTCGCATTTTGAACAAATACTCGTCGTATGCTTCATACTCAGAGTATTCCGGACGAGCATTGAAATACGGCGGTGAAGTAAAAATTAAATCTACGCTTTCAGAAGGCATTTCTTCGAGTAAGAGAGCAGAATCACCATATCCAATAGTATTTCTCAGTTTGGATAATTTATATTCTTTTTTATTCTGTTTTAATTCTTTAACCTTGGTCTCATCTTGCTTTAAGAGTCGGGCAGTTAGTATTTCGGGTTTCGTAGTTTTGGATGCAATAATTTCAGTACTATAAGCGTCAATTACGACCTCACCCATTTTAATACCACTTTTAGCACACAAAGGGACTCTCCAATAATCGTATCTATCGTCAACTTCAGGTAAACCAAACTTAATGACGTTGACAAGTTGAATTTCAGAAAGCCAATCCTTCACAATGTGCTTTGCTTGCTGAACATTTAGAACGAGATATTTTCTCTCTTCAGAAATTAATTGTCCATTAAATTTCATTTTACCATCTCTCTTTTTCAGTTTTCTTTTTGACTAAAGAAAAATGATATTTTATTTTTTTGTTCTTCATTCCGATACAATTTTACTCAATGATTTTTATGAAATCAAATAGAATGTTTGGAAAAAGTATTTCTGTTCCGTCAGGTTCTCAAACCTGACGGATTTGTGGATGCTGTGCCGGACAGGCCTATTCAACCTATTCTACCTATTTCACCAGCAAACACTTTTTCGTCGAGGTTTGCCCATTCATGAGAAGTCGATAGAAATAAAGTCCGGAACCGAATCGTTCGGCGTTCCACCGAACAGAATAGGAACCGGCGGATTGGCGTCGATTGACGAGTTCGATGATCTTTCGTCCGCTTGGGTCAAAGACTTCCAGGCAGATATTCGCCTCTTTCGGGATTGAATAGGTAATGGTAGTTGAAGCATTGAACGGATTTGGATAGTTTTGTTGTAAGCGGAAATCGTCGGCGTTGGCGATGAGAGGTCGATCGATTCCAGCCGGTCTCCCGGTGTAATGATCGATCGCCTCGGTGATTGTCATAAACCGGACACGGTCGCCGTAGGAATTTTTCAGAGAATCGATAAGTTCGCTGAACCAACGAATGACGATACCGTTTTCGTAACCCTGACGGATGAAATAGTCATGCGCAAGCACGCAATAAAAACCGTTCGTCTTGCCGAAACTGCGGATATTGGCGAGCGCCGCAGTGAGCTGGCTCGAATAATTCGACGACGTCATTTGCCAAGTGTATTCGCTTTGCATTCCGAGATTGAAGAGATTCTCGGTGACATAATCCTTGTACGGCGTCGCCATGGAAATCCGGTCGAAATGATTGTCGATCAGGACGTGGTATGTCGTTG
>PEYN01000171.1 GCA_002774355.1 Candidatus Marinimicrobia bacterium CG08_land_8_20_14_0_20_45_22
CCGGCGATTTTACAACGATAACCGGATTGGGCGAAAGAATGTTACTTGCCGAAAATGGCGGCGCCATCGGGCTTTGGGGATCATCGAGTGTCGGTTGGATCAAAAACGATTATTTACTCGACAAACCATTTTACGACGCCATTTTTACGCCGGGAATGTCTGTCGGTAAAGCAATCCTTAGCGCCAAAACTCGCTATGTCGCGGAAATGGATTACTTCGATTACCTCAAATCGTCGCTGGTTTACACGTATAATTTGATCGGCGATCCAACGGTGCAAATCCCGTTTCCCGAAGAAACCGTCGCATTAACAATCGATAAAGAAAATCCAAAGCCAGGCGATGTAATTATCATTTCAGGTACGCTTCCCTTTTCGTCGGGCGAGATTTACTTCCAATTGTACGATTCCAGTAAGTACAAAATCCTGTCCAAACCGCTCGTCACACCCTTCTCAAATGGCTCAATTTCTTATTCGATGCAACTTCCGGAAACAATTTCACCCGGCAATGCATTTTTGAGTTATTATGTCCGGAATGCCAAAAAAGATTCGGATGGACACGGCGCGACGTCGTTCAGCATCAGCGGGCTCGCCTTTTATGGAATGGAAATTCAGCCGAAATCGCCGCGTTCAAATGAAAATGTCTACATTCAGATCGGCGTCGATATTCCCAATATTCAGTCATTAACGTGCGAAATCGATACCACAAGCGCCTCCGAATATCTGGATGAAAACGGGATCGAGCATGTTTTGAGTTTCCAGAATCTCGATAAGATAGTTACTATTTCGATGGCGCCCGTCGCTTCGTCAACAACGCAATGGCAGACAACAGAGCCAATTCGAATCGGTGTTCCGGGTAAACTGATCGCCTGCCGCTTCATATCAAGCAACACATCCGGTCAACGCATTTCGAGTCCTATTTTTACGTTTCAAATTCGCAGAAAACCCGATATCTATCCGGCGAAAATTGAGCAAAGCGCCGGTCGATTTCCCGAACTTCTGATTTCGATTCAAAATAATAGCAACGATACATTGAGGACAACCGTTCACACTAATCGGCTTCTTCCAGCCGGAACTGAATTCTCGTTGGGTGATATAACGACGATATTATTACCGAATCGCATCAATCAGGTGCATTTCCCCTGCTATCTCGGAAATCGTGTCTCGACATTTAAAATCTCCGTCGATCCGGCAAACGAAATCCTCGAATCGAACGAATCAAACAATACGATCGTCGATTCGTTTTTAGTTAAAAATTTTACAATTTTACCAACACTCGGAACCAGTCTGGAAGGCATCCGAACGGATACAATTTCGATCGGCGATATATTTACTCTGTCGGCCGCACCGTCTGCCGTTCAAGATACACAATCGCTTTGGATGGACATCGATACGACGGTCAGCGTCGTAAATCAGCCAGATTTTTCCCTGATTTCTGCTTCCACAGAAAATACTCGATTTGGATTGAATGTTCGCCTTGTCAATTCGGATTCGACAGTTCAGGCATTTATCGGGATCAAGCCCAACCGGTCAATCGACTTTCAAGATCAAACACTTTCAATCGGACGCTGGAATCCGCACCTAAAAATTTGGATTAAAGAAGAATCCACAGCTCAAAACGGAACGATTTATGCCAAGTCGTTAATTCCCGGAAAATTTAGTCTGATTAAGTGTTCCGATTCTCGAACGCCACAAATCGAGTTGAATATAGAAGGTCAGCGTTTTTTTCAGAACTCATACGTCTCCAAAAAACCGAATATTTCGATCATCGGCGAAGATGATAATGGCGTTCAATTTCTTCGGGAAGGATTATTTGTTAAACTCGACGGAAACCCGGTTCCATACGAAAATCTGAGCGTACCGGATTCGGTGATCAACGGCAACTATGTTTCAGCGCAATTCCGTCCGACATTAACGACTGGCGAACATACGCTTGAAGTCATGTTGTACGACGCGGCAAAAAATGTCGCGATGGAAACGGTTTCTTTCATCGTCAGCGACGAACTTAAAATATTCGATTACGGCAATTATCCAAATCCTTTCAAAGACCGAACGACATTTATCTACGAATTGACCCAACCGGTAAATACTTTGAAAATCAACATCTACTCACCGTCCGGACGCTTAATAAAAGTGTTGGAAGAAGCAACAGTTTTCAGTTCCGGTTCCGAAATGAGCGAAGGCGGTTATCATGAAGTGACGTGGGATGGTCTGGATAAAGACGGAAATTTCGTCGCAAACGGCGTATATTTTTATCAAATCGTCGCAAAGACAAGTAAAAAGACAGTTAAATCAACCGGGAAAATTGCCAAGACAAGATGAAACGTTGCGACTGACATTGTTCGTATTTTTCATCATCTCCTCCAGCCTAATCGCCGGTGAGTACGCTGATGCATTTCTGGAATTCGGCGTAAGTCCCAGAATTTCCGCTTTGGCCAATGCGACTGGCGCATTCGATAACAGTCTGACCTCGTTCGCGATCAATCCTGCTGGAATTGCTTATATCAAAAAACCACAAATCGGAGCCATGTACACTTCTCCATTCGGGCTGGCAAATTATCACTATATCGGCACCGCAATGCCGGTCTCAAAGTCGTCGTCGCTTGTATTTAGCTGGATTCGCTACGGAGTAGATGACATACCGCTACGACCCGACATTCTTCGGCTGGTCACCAATCAGGAAGATCGCCGCGATTCGATCTTACTACTTGCTCAATCTCCATTTAAAACCTTTCAGGATTGTGAGGACGCATTCTTTATCAGCTATGGAAAATTCAGATCGAAGGAGATCGATCTCGGCTGGCGTTATTACAAATTTTGGGCTGAATTTCCGATGGGAATCAACATCAAGATCATCCACAAAAAATTATATAACGTCGAGGCGTTCGGAATGGGAATCGATATCGGCGGAAGGATTCGGGCAAACGGAGAAGATATTTTCGACCTCAAAGGACTTGGCAAACTTTCAGTCGGACTGGCTGTTCAAAATTTGACAAAGACGACGATTTACTGGAATACCAAACGTCAGGATGTCATCAAAGCGCGACCGATTTTATCCTTTGCACTTGAACAACCGATTACGCCTTATCATCTTTTAATCAATCTTGGCGCGGAAAAGTCTTTCATTTACGATGATTCTTTCCGCTATGGCGCCGAATTTGTTTTGAAAGATTGTGTAAACTTTCGAGCAGGATTCCAGAAAACTGGCATTTCCGTCGGTCTGGGATTAAATTCCAACTGGATGAAAAAACGAATCGCCATCGATTATGCGTTTCAAAACCACGCACTCGGCGCGAGTCATCAAATTGGAGGATCTGTTCAATTTTGATACGCAAAATATTAGAAATCGTCTTGTCGCTCATTCTCATTTCCGTTTTTATCCTCGACGGTTGCGGAGATTCTCTGGAGGATCCGACTCCGCCCTCCAGACCGCAATGGGTTGAAAAGTCCGCTCCTGAAGATTCGATCGAACATGGCATCGACGCCGATCCAATCGACGACTATATCTTTTTGGAATGGCATCCCAATTCGGATGACGACATTTCCGCTTATAAAATTTATCGAGCCGAAAATAATGCCAGCGCCAAGTTTTCGCTTCTGGCAGATGTGGATGCATTCTCGACGTTCGGCGGTGATACGATCTATATCGACGACTCCGTTGAATTAAACAAAATTTATTACTACTACCTGCTTGCTGTCGATCAGGCAGGAAATAAAAGCGAACCGTCCGATACGATCCGGTATGGACTCATCCAAAAGACCGACCTGAACTATCCGTTAATCGCGATTACCGAAAAACGTCCCCGGTTTGAATGGCATGATTTCACCTCATTCTCTTACCAATATATAATTCGAGTTGAAAAGCTTTCTCCATTAGAAGTTATTTGGATTTATCGTTTTAATAAAACAAATTACGCTGATACTTTTCAGAGTATGCTTTTTGATAATAACAACACCGCGAGCGAACATGAGTTGACAGCCGGTACAAGTTATCGGTGGCGCGTCGATGCTATTTATCTGGTTGACCCATCGGATAGAGACATATCCGGGTCAGAATCGCAGTGGGGTTATTTTTCGATTAAACCCTAAGGAGTTTTCATGAAAAAATTTAGTACAATCGCAATTTGCTTTATATTGGCTTCAACTGCATTCGCACAAGAGCCCGCTAAAACAGTCATTACACCGAATATACGGAATACGGACAGATCAAGCACCTCTCGATATATTTTCAGCCCGGGAACCGACGCTCTGCTAATGACCGTCAAGATTTGGGGCGAAGTCGTCAAACCGGGACTTTATGACATTCCAATCGGAACGGACCTGATCGAACTTCTGTCCTCGGCAGGCGGACCGACGACACGCGCCAAACTTTCCCGTATTAAAATCATTCACACCTCGTCGGCCGAAGGAGCAGGCAGAGTTATGACTGTAGATGTTGCCGATTTCCTCAAGAATGGCGACTCGAAACTCATTCCGGAAATCAAACCAAACGACACAATCGTCGTGCCGGTCAAACCAACGCAGTATATCCTAACATCTCTCTCGTGGACACAACAGTTTATGAGTTTATTCTCGATTTACTCAATGATTCTGTACTATACATCTATCGCAAGAAAATAATTTTTTTAAAAAATAATAAATAGGAGTTACAAAATGATCGATTCAATTGATGTTCAAATCTTGAACATCCTCCAAAAAGAGGGTCGAATTCAAAGAAATCGCATTGCCGAGATGGTCGGTTTAACAATCCCAGCAGTGAGCGAAAGAATGAGAAAACTCGAAAAGAAGGGCATCATCGCCGGTTATCACGCCAAGGTTAATAATTTAGCCATTGGCAAAGACGTCACAGCCTTTGTTTTCGCTATGACTTCCCCATCGAATAATTATGACGAGTTCGTCAAAAGAAGCAGAGATACCAGCGACATCATTGAATGTCACTCTATTACCGGTGAAGGTTCACATCTTCTTAAAATACAAACCGATAATACTTCCACATTAGAAAAATTGTTATCCAGAATTCAATCTTGGCCTGGCGTTTTACAAACCAGAACTTATATCGTTTTGTCAAGTTATAAGGATCATTCAGCGCTTCAACCGGCTGATTCATTAATTAAAAAATAAATTTCGCGAAGTTTGGCAGAGCCGTTTTGTCTCTGCTAGTCTCCGGATCTTGTATGGGTTTTTAATTTTTTAATTTCGCCTTCGTGCGAAAGATAGGTTGAGTAATGTTTATTGAATTAAAATCCGAAATTACCGCCATCGAACCGAAACTTGCCGAACTGCGGAGGTTTCTTTGACGTTGACGAAAAAATAAAACTCGCCGACTCGCTTAGGGTTCTGACTGTTGATCCTAATTTTTGGAACGATCAGGAAAAAGCGCAATCGACTCTTCAGCAAATCCGAGTCCTTGAAACTTCCATCCAATCCTATCGATCGCTGGAGTCAATTTTCAATGAAATCGTTGAATTGATCGATCTAACTAAGGAAGAAAATGATGAATCAATCCTTCCGGAAGTCAGCCAAATGATCGCGGATTTGAAGCATCGTTTGGATAATGCCGAACTTCAAACACTCTTAAGCGGCGAGGATGATGCTAAAAACGCCATTCTAACCATTCATCCGGGCGCTGGCGGAACGGAGTCACAGGACTGGGCTCAAATGTTGCTTCGCATGTATCAGCGCTGGATTGAACGCTCCGGGCGAGAATCCAAGATCATCGATTTCTTAGAAGGTGAAGGCGCCGGCATCAAAGACGTTGCAATGGAAGTAAAAGGCGAATTCGCATACGGTTATCTTAAATCTGAAGCGGGAATCCACCGGCTCGTCCGCATTTCGCCTTTCGACGCCAATCATCGTCGCCATACTTCTTTCGCATCGGTATTCGTTTATCCAGAAATCGATGACGATATCGAATTCGATATCAATCCGGACGACTTGAAAATCGATACTTTCCGCGCAAGTGGTGCTGGTGGACAACACGTCAACAAAACCGATTCCGCGATCCGAATCACGCACGTTCCGACCGGAATTGTCGTTCAATGTCAGAACGAACGAAGCCAATTCAAAAACAAAGCCGGAGCGATGAAAATCCTACGTGCACGACTTTACCAGCATTACAAAGAGGAACGCGACAAAGAGCGATCAGAAATTGAAAAAACTAAAAAAGATATTTCCTGGGGAAATCAAATCCGTTCCTATGTTTTCCAGCCTTATACACTCGTGAAAGACCATCGTACGAAACATGAAACAGGCAACATTCAGGCAGTAATGGACGGCGACATCGACGAATTCCTTCACCAATTTCTCGTTATGAACACCCAAAAGGAGAAACAAACAGTTGAATAATCCCGATCCGACTACCGGCAAATCACTCGCTGAGATTCTTGCTATTCGGCGTGAAAAATTGGACAAAATCCGCGAACTAAATATCCAACCGTTCGCCTATGAATTTGACAAAACCCATACGACTGCTGAGATCATTTCTCGCTTCGACGAACTTTTTGAAAAAACCAACGTCGCAATCGCCGGCCGCGTTATGGCAATCCGTAAAATGGGAAAAGCGAGTTTTTGCCATATTCAGGATGAATCGGGACGAATTCAGGTCTATTTCAAAGCCGATACATTGGGCGAAACTGGATGGAAATTATACAACCTTTTAGACATTGGTGATATCATCGGTGTCAATGGAAAAGTTTTCAAGACGCACACCGGTGAAATCACCGTCGTCTCCGAAAAACTTTCCATTCTGGCGAAAAATCTCCGCCCGATTCCGATCGTTAAAGAAAAAGACGGGACAATTTTTGACGCATTCACCGATAAGGAACAGCGCTACCGTCAGCGTTATCTGGATTTGATTGTCAATCCGCAGGTCAAAGAGGTTTTTCGCAATCGAAGCCGAATCGTTCAATGGACGCGCGATTTTCTGAACTCGAATGGATTTCTGGAAGTTGATACGCCCGTACTCCAGCCGATTTATGGCGGCGCGAACGCCCGCCCGTTCAAGACATTTTATAACGCGCTTGACCGAGATTTTTATCTAAGAATTGCCGATGAGTTATACTTAAAACGACTTATCATCGGCGGCTTTGAAAAAGTTTACGAAATCGGGAAAAATTTCCGCAACGAAGGCGTTGATCGCAACCACAACCCAGAATTCACTTTACTGGAATTTTATCAGACTTATGTCGATTACAATTATCTGATGGATTTTGTGGAAGCCTATCTCAAGTTCATTTGCGAAAAGATCGGAACTTACCAAGTTCCCTTCGGCGAAGCGGTTATTGATTTTTCGATGCCGTTCCGTCGGGCAAAAATGTTCGATTTGTTAGAATCTGCAATCGGAAAAGACATCAGCAAATTCACGGAATCGGAACTGCGTGCGCTCTGCGTCGAAAAAGGAATCGCCGTCAAGCCAAATTACACTCAAGGAAAATTCATTGAACTTCTATTCGACGAATTTGTCGAAGGCGATCTCGTCCAGCCGACATTCGTCACGGATTATCCAAAAGTAATCTCGCCTCTTGCTAAATCCAAACGCGACGGCTCGTCCGAAATCGTCGAGCGGTTCGAACTTTTCATCGCCGGGCAGGAATTTTCCAACGCCTTTAGCGAATTGAATGACCCAATTGATCAACGTGAACGCCTGGAAAATCAAAGCCGACTTAGAGAACTGGGCGATGAAGAAGCGCAGTCGATGGATGAAGATTTCGTTATCGGGATGGAATACGGTATGCCGCCAACCGGCGGCGTCGGAATCGGAATCGATCGCGTTGTCATGCTTTTCACAAATCAGCGCTCGATTAAAGACGTTATTCTATTTCCGCAAATGCGAACATAAGCCGTACAGATGTCTCTCCCCTATTTTATCGCCAAACGGCACTTGTTCAGTCATCATAAAATCGGATACGTTTCCTTTATCAGTATTATCTCGATCATCGGACTCGCCGTTGGCGTTGCCGCTTTGATTCTCACAATTTCGATCCTGAATGGTTTTGAAAGGGAGATCAAAACCAAATTAATTAGTTTCGACGCACACATCCGGGTTCGACTTTTTTATGAGGATTCCATCAATCCCGAAAATTCCGTTAAAAGCGAGATTGAGAAGTTCAAATCCGTCCGATCGGTTGCCCCGTATGTTCATTCCAACGTTATCATCCGCCGCGGCAACGAGACGGATGGCGTCATTTTGGAAGGAATCGAAGAATCCGAACTATCCAAAACACTTGACATCAATCGCTTCGTCAAAGAAGGCGTTTTACAATTTCAAACAAGCGACGGTTCGGACGGAATTGTCATTGGAAGAAAACTTTCGCAAACACTCGAAGCAAATGTCGGCGATAAGGTCTTTTTGTTCGTACTTCATCCTGAAAATAATTCGGTAAACAGGCCGAAAATCGGCGTTTTTACCATTACTGGCATTTATGAATCCGGAATCGCTGATTACGACGATATCTTTGTTTATACGAGTCTTTCTGCCGCCCAGCGGCTTTTCGATTTAGGCGACCGGCTTACCGGCTATCAAATTCTTCTCGATGACCCAAATCAGGCTGAAATTGTCGCCGCACAGATCAATCAACAGCTCGGCTATCCATATCATGCGCTCAGTTGGATTAATCTTCACTTAAACCTGTTCAATTGGCTGAAAGTCCAGCGCATACCGATTTTGCTCATTTTCGGATTGATCGCGCTCGTAGCAATCGTCAATGTCGTCAGTTCGCTGATGATGATCGTCATTGAAAAAACGCATGACATCGGAATTTTAATGGCCGTTGGCGTCAATCGAAAGCAAGTTACCCACATTTTCCTAATCGAAGGCGTTTTGATCGGACTGGCGGGAACGCTCCTTGGTTTTTTACTGGCGCTCGGCATTGCGTGGCTACAAATCCGATTTTCACTGATTTCTATTCCTAAAGACGTCTATTTCATGAGCGAATTGCCAGTTTTACTGGATTGGAAAAACTTCCTCATTATCGGAATATTTTCGATGATTTGTTCGACACTCGCGACAATTTATCCCACAATCAAAGCCGTATCCCTTTCACCCAGTGAGACGACCCGATATGAATAAGAATCTCCTGACATGGATCGCTTATCGTTATTTTCGTTCCAAAAAACGAACCGGCTGGATATCTTTTACTTCCTGGGTTTCAGTAGTCGGCATCGGAATCGGCGCGTTTGCTCTGCTCGTAACGCTAAGCGTTTTGAACGGATTCGAATCTGAAATCACGCGGCGAGTGATCGACGTCGAATCGCACCTCCGTATCACCGGAAACGATCTGACCCACGAAGATATTTCTCTCATTCAGACGGTATTGAAAAATGAAAAAATTCGCGACATCAGTCCATTCATCAATAAAAAATCCGTTCTATCGACAAACGGCGCCGAAGCAGTCGTACGGATCAAAGCCATCGATTCGCTCGCACTGACGCGTCTTGTCCCAAAAGCAAATGCCACTCAGCGCGGCGACAATTCGTTCATTTCTCCCATTTCGAGACTTCCGGGAATTCTCCTCGGATTCAGGCTCGCCGACCAATTGGGACTTTATCTTGGCGACACCGTGTCTGTCATCAATCCTCTATCGATGAGCGGTATGTTCGACGTTCCTATCGTTGGACAATTCGTATTGACGGGCGTTTTTA
Organism: Candidatus Marinimicrobia bacterium CG08_land_8_20_14_0_20_45_22; assembly: GCA_002774355.1. Classification (NCBI taxonomy): domain Bacteria; kingdom Pseudomonadati; phylum Fidelibacterota; species Fidelibacterota bacterium CG08_land_8_20_14_0_20_45_22. Next base: position 9,636 of record PEYN01000171.1, read on the forward strand.
AACTTGATCTGTTCGATTATGACGATAATCTGGCATTCATCGAGATTGGCGAAGGACAGAATATATTCGACATGCCCGGACTTTACTCCGGAATCGACATCCGCTTCGACAACTATCAAAACATCAATGAAATCAGTAAGAAATTGCAAAACGAATTCGGATCGACGCGCTATGTTTCCACATGGGAAGCGCAACACCAAACACTTTTCGGTGCAATGAAACTGGAAAAATACGGTAGTTTTATTGCTCTAAGTTTCATTATTCTCGTCGCAATATTTAATCTCACCAGTTCGCTTGTCATGTTAGTCATGGAAAAAATCCGCGAAATCGGCATGCTTCAGGCGCTCGGTCTGAATCAAAAATTGATCCGTGGAATTTTTCTGAGGCTCGGAATGTTAATCGGTAGCATCGGTCTGGCGATCGGCTTGACCTTTTCGCTCGCACTGTGTCTGATCCAGCAATTTTACCGGTTCATTCCGCTTCCGTCGGTTTATTTTATTCCGTACTTGCCGATGGAAGTTCACTGGATCGACATCGTCGCAATTGCGCTGGCGGGTATTTTATTAATTTTCATTGGAACCCTTTACCCAATTCGTCAGATCGGCAAACTATTGCCTGTGGAGGCTATTCAATATGAAAAATGAAAATGAAATTCCTTTACTCGACGTTCTTCACGTTTCAAAATCGTTTCACAATGACGGTAACGAAGTCTGTGTCCTGAAAGACCTTTCCTTTACTGTGGAAGAAGGCGAAGTCGTAGCGGTAATGGGTCCATCCGGAATCGGGAAATCGACGTTATTGAATCTCATCGGAACGCTCGACAAACCGGATTCCGGCGAGATTCTTTTTCAGGGAAAATCACCATTTCAGTTGTCTGATCCGGACATCGCACGTTTCCGGAACGGTTCCATCGGATTCGTTTTCCAATTCCATCATCTTCTGCCGGAATTTACCGCTTTGGAAAATGTCATGATCCCAAACATGGTTTACCATAACAACCCGCAAAAGGCCGAAGAACTCGCCCGTGAGATTTTAAGCCGTGTCGGACTTCAGGACAGGGTTCAGCATCGTCCGTCCGCTCTTTCAGGCGGCGAAAGACAACGCGTCGCCATCGCCCGAGCGCTCATCAACAATCCGAAGGTCGTCCTCGCTGATGAGCCGTCCGGTAATCTCGACGCCGAAAACAGTTCGATGCTTATTGACCTGATTATCGACCTCAACCGGAAGTACGGAACAACGTTTATCATCGCCACTCATAACGCAGAGATCGCCAAAAAATCGCACCGGATCATCCATCTTCAGAAGAACATCTCCGTCAGTTCATGAAAGTTTCGTTGATTTAGCGCCAGAACCGATTTATATTTCAATAGGAAAGTAGAGTAACGTTTGAAATGAAAGAAAATTTTTCGAAGAAAATCCAGCAGGTTGTCCGACTCGCTCGCGAAGAAGCGATTCGGCTTGACCATAACTATATCGGCAGTGAGCATCTTCTTTTAGCCATTCTCAAACTCGAACAAAGCACCACCGTCGAAATTCTCATGAGCATGGACATTGAAATCGACGAATTGATCAGGTCTGTCGAAGAAGCCACACAGGCTAACGGCGGCACGATGATGGTTGGAAGACTTCCACTGACGAAACAGGCTGAAAATGTCCTGAGAAACGCCTACACGGAAGCGCAAAATGTCGGCTCAGACGTCATCGGCGATGAACATCTTTTCCTTTCCTTGCTCAAAGAACAGGAAGGTTCTGCCGGACACACGCTTTCATCTTATGGCATTGATTACTATAATTTCAAAAACGAATTAACCAATCCGCTGACCGATAAATCCAAATCGACACGCGCCGAAAAAAAGTCTATCAAAACGCCGGCGCTTGATCATTTTTCACGTGACATCACCGAAAAAGCACGAAAAGGAGAATTAGATCCGGTTATCGGACGAGATAAAGAGATCGAACGCGTCGCCCAGATTCTATCGCGCCGGAAGAAAAACAATCCAGTCCTGATCGGCGAACCGGGCGTAGGCAAAACCGCGATTGCTGAAGGTTTGGCCCTTCGCGTCATCGCTAAAAAAGTACCGCGTCTCCTCCAAAATAAACGAATTATTGACCTTGATCTCGCCTCCATCGTCGCGGGAACAAAATATCGTGGTCAGTTTGAAGAACGAATTAAAACGATCATGGATGAACTGGAACACGCGGACAATGTGATATTATTCATCGATGAATTACACACACTCGTCGGCGCTGGAAGTGCTTCCGGTTCGTTAGACGCTTCCAATATGTTCAAACCGGCATTAGCGCGCGGAGACCTTCACTGTATTGGCGCAACTACTCTCGACGAATACCGCAAATTCATTGAAAAAGATGGCGCGCTCGAGCGAAGATTTCAGAAGATTATCATCAATCCGCCTTCGCGGGAGGAGTCTCTCGACATTCTAAAAGGACTCCGCACAAAATACGAAGAGCATCATAAGGTCAAGTATGACGATAAGGCTCTCTGGATCGCCGTAGAACTCAGCGATCGGTATATTACCGATAAATATCTACCAGATAAAGCGATCGATGTGATGGATGAAGCCGGTTCAAGAGTGCATTTGCACGATGTCAACATTCCTGAAGAAATCGTCGTATTAGAGGAGAAAGTGGATGACATCACGCATCTAAAAGAGCAAGTTATTCGGGATCAAAATTTTGAAAAAGCCGCCGAACTGCGCGATCATGAACGAAAAATCAAAGACTCATTGAAAAAAGCACAGGAAAAGTGGGAAGCCATTCAGGATAAAGAACGAATTGTCGTAACCGAAGACGATGTTGCCGATGTCGTTGCCATGATGACAGGCATTCCTGTCAATAGGATTGCAGAATCGGAAAACAAAAAATTATTGGTTATGGAAGAGGAACTAAAAAAACATATTATCGGTCAGGATAAAGCGATTCAGACAATTTCCAGCGCCATCCGACGGGCGCGTGCCGGATTAAAAGATCCCAAACGTCCTATTGGCTCATTCCTTTTTTTAGGACCAACTGGCGTCGGTAAGACCGAACTCGCCAAAATAATCGCAGAATACGTTTTTGACAGCCCAAATGCGCTGATCAAGATCGACATGTCTGAATACATGGAAAAATTCGCCGTTTCGCGACTCATCGGCGCTCCTCCCGGTTATGTCGGCTATGAAGAAGGCGGCGAATTGACGGAAAAAATACGCCGACAACCTTATTCTGTCGTCCTCTTTGACGAAATCGAAAAAGCGCATCGTGACATTTTCAACATTCTTCTTCAAATCTTCGACGACGGCGTTTTAACAGACAGCTACGGCAGACGCGTGGATTTCAAGAATACGATTATCATCATGACTTCAAACATAGGCTCACGGCATATAAAAAACGCCACATTCGGATTCTCGAAAGAAAATCTCGAAACGGAATACGAATCTATCAAAAAACGTCTTTTAGATGAAACGAGTAAAACTTTTAATCCGGAATTTTTAAACAGGATCGACGATCCGATCGTCTTTCGCCCACTCTCTCGCGAAGATATTTTACAGATCATCGACATCCAGTTAAGATCGATCACGGATCATCTCAAGACGAGTAACACGACGCTCATTTTCGATGATCTTGCCAAGGATGTTATTCTTGAAAACGGATTTAAACCGGAATTCGGCGCCAGACCGCTGAGACGGGCAATTCAATCATTGATAGAAGATCCCATAGCTGAGCAGATGTTGCAGGGTAAATTGACAAAGAATGCACCAATCTACATCAGCGCAGAAAATCAAAAAATCACTTTCTTACAGAAAGAGTTGAATGAGAGAGTTTACGTGCCCCCTTCAAATAATTAATCTACTCGGACAATATTGCCGATTTTAAATTTTGCGAGGGGTAAGATTTCATTTTTCTTGCCGATGTGACCGTTGAATTTTCTGGCACAGGAATTGTCCACGTGTATCCGACATTTGAAAATCGATAAAAAAATAACGAGAGTTGAACTATCGAAGGAGAAATAAAATGGGAAAAATTATTGGAATCGACCTCGGCACAACCAATTCATGTGTTGCCGTTATGGAAGGCGGCAAACCGCGCGTGCTGGAAAATTCAGAGGGCAAAACTACTACACCTTCTGTCGTAGTTTTTAAAAAGGACGGCGAACGAGTAGTTGGCGATACTGCCAAGCGGCAAGTCGTGACAAATCACGATCGCGCCATTTATTCAATCAAACGGTTTATGGGAAGACTTTTCAGAGAAGTGACACGGGAACGCGAGGAAGTTCCGTTTAAAGTCATCGAGGGTTCCAGCGGCGACGCGCGTGTCAATATTGCCGGACATGATTATTCTCCGCCAGAAATCAGTGCGATGATTCTTCAAAAAATGAAACAAACTGCGGAAGAAAAACTCGGCGAAAAAATCACCGAAGCCGTCATCACCGTCCCAGCCTACTTCAACGATTCTCAACGTCAGGCTACGAAAGACGCCGGAAAAATCGCCGGCCTTGATGTCAAACGAATCATCAATGAACCGACAGCCGCGGCATTGGCTTACGGCCTCGATAAGAAAAAAGACGAAAAAATTGCCGTATATGATCTCGGCGGCGGAACGTTCGACATTTCCATTTTGGAAATCGGAGACGGCGTTTTTGAAGTAAAATCCACCAACGGCGATACCCATCTTGGCGGCGATGATTTCGATCAACGTGTCATCGAATGGCTCATCGACGAGTTCAAACGCAAAGAGAGCATTGATTTAAAAAAAGATCCGATGGCCATGCAAAGGCTCAAAGAAGCCGCTGAAAAAGCGAAAATTGAATTGTCTTCGAATCAGGAAACTGAAATCAACCTGCCTTACATTACGGCAGGCGCCGCGGGTCCGATCCACATGATGGAAAAAATTACACGAGCCAAATTTGAGTCTCTGGTTGACGATCTCATCGAAAAAACCAGACGCCCCTGCGAACTAGCATTGCAGGATGCAAATCTAAAACAATCCGACATCAATGAAGTGATTCTCGTCGGCGGGAGTACGCGTATTCCAAAGGTTCAGCAATTAGTCAAAGAATTATTCGGAAAAGAACCTAACAGAAGCGTCAATCCCGACGAAGTCGTTGCCGTAGGCGCGGCTATTCAAGGCGGTGTCCTCGGCGGTGAAGTTCATGATATACTGTTACTGGATGTTACACCGCTATCTCTTGGCATCGAAACACTCGGTGGCGTTGCGACACGACTCATTGAAAGAAACACGACGATTCCTACCCGAAAGAGTGAAATCTTTTCGACTGCCGCCGATAATCAGACGACCGTCGAAATTCATGTGCTTCAGGGCGAACGTTCGATGGCAAACGATAATAAGAGCATCGGACGATTTCATCTGGATGGCGTCGCTCCCGCCCCACGCGGCATTCCTCAAATCGAAGTGACATTTGATATTGATGCCAATGGAATATTGAACGTTTCTGCAAAAGACAAAGCAACTGGTAAAGAACAGAGTGTTCGGATTCAAACTTCAAGCGGTTTAACTGATGACGAAAAGGAACGCATGGTGCATGACGCTAAACTTCACGAAGAAGAAGACAAGAAACGGAAGGAGGAAATCGATACGCGAAATCAGGCCGACGCGCTCGTTTATCAAACCGAAAAAAATATGAAAGAATATGGAGATAAACTCGAACCTGATGAAAAAGGACGTATTAACACCGAACTGGAACAGTTGAAGAAAGTTCAGAGCGGCTCCGATGTAAAGGCTACGAAAGAAGGCATCGAGAACCTGAATCGTGTCTGGAATGAAGTTTCCACAAAGATGTATGAACGCGTCAAGACGCAGACGCCTCCTCCGAATGAGAGCGGTCCAACGGAAGAACCTCCCAAACAGGAGCCAACAGGCGAAAAGAAAGATGATAATATCGAAGACGCTGACTTCGAGGTCGTGGACGATAAGAAATAATCAAACACGATAAATTTCTGAAAAAAGAGTGCGACAAATGTCACACTCTTTTTTATTTCCGGTATCATTGGAATTGTTTTGATTTTTATAGAGAATTTCTTTATTTTCAGATGCTTTTTTATAACCGGCGACGTACCCAAGTGGCTAAGGGAGCGGTCTGCAAAATCGTTATGCACCGGTTCGACTCCGGTCGTCGCCTCTACCAGCCGAAGTGGCGGAATTGGTAGACGCAAGGGACTTAAAATCCCTCGTTCCATTGGGACGTACCGGTTCAAGTCCGGTCTTCGGCACAATATTAATCAAACGTATTATTCATGGTGATCCCATGACTTTTCGCAAAGTCTCTTTTATTTGGGTTCGTACCGGTTCGCCCCGCATCTGGCGGGAATTCTGGTCTTTGGTGGAAATTCCGACACTATTCGGACACTTTGGCTTAGTTTCAGGCAATGAAAATGAAACAATCAAAAAGTGTCTGAATACTCCCGGAATCGATGTCCGGTTTGATCGGAATATCCACCGCCAGGCAACGCGGAAAAGCCAAAGTCATTAGATTCATTCCGCTTTCTTTTGCTAAGTTAATCCTATTACTGACTCTTAAAATGGACCAGTTTTTGGGAGAAAACTAAGTCCCACTCAGATTACTTAATTAGCAGGCACTTCTTAACTCGCTGAAATCCATCTACTTGAATACAATAGAAATAGATTCCTGAACTATAATGATTTGCATCCCATTGAAATGAATAATATCCTGCTACCTGTGTTCGATTCACCAGCGCCTCTACCAAGCGACCAGTCATATCAGATACCGATAAGATCACTTTGGATTCTTTAGGTAATTCATATTTAATTGTTGTAGTAGTGTTAAAGGGATTGGGAAATACTTCAAAGACAGGGGAATAATTTTCTTCTGCAACATTTAGTACGAGACTGTAAGATAAAGTGTTTAAACCTTGGTAGAAGATATTAAAATAGGAAAAGACAGGATGTGCGACACATGGGAATAGGCAAGGAAGCGGTGAAGCGGTTATTAATAGGGCAGGAAGTCAATTAGTTCCTTTCTACTGTTTCCCGTCTCCCATTTCCTTTCTCCTGTTTTTTAAATATACTCCGCAGTTTATTAATTATACAAGTTAGTAAAAAAATCTTGACATAAATATTTTTGTTTCGTAATATTCAAAAGAATGTGAATACAAACACAATGTGGAGTGAAGTTGAGAATAAGACCAATACCTGATGAGACCATAAGCCGACTCTTTCCATATTTAAGAGCATTGATCTGCCTTACCGAAAAAGGATATAAGATCGTGTCCTCCAATCGCTTATCGGAACTATGCAACATAAATCCCTCAATAATCAGAAAAGATTTATCCTATTTCGGTGAATTCGGCAAGCGCGGTATCGGTTACAATGTAGTTGATCTTCTCAAGACAATTCGTGGAATTCTAAAAATCCAAAAAATTAAAAAAGTCGTCCTTATCGGCGTGGGCAATATCGGCAGAGCCCTGCTGTCTTATCCCAATTTTCCTTCTGAAGGTATTAAAATTATTGCCGCTTTTGATAATGATAAAGAAAAAATAGGCACAACGATCAACGGAATTACCATCCAGGATATAAAGGAAATGGAGAAAATAGTCCAAACTGAAAATGTTAAAATATGTATCCTCGCGACTCCCGTTCCCGTAACCTGTGAAATTGCCAACAGATTGGCAGACAAGGGAATCAATGCGATACTCTCTTTCACTCCCTGCCGAATTAATATGCCTAAAAATATTGAAGTGAAATGTATTGACTTAAGCACTGAATTAACTAGGCTTATCTATTACTCTCACAATAACTTGTAATGCATTTATCGCTGTAGTTTATGAGTAGGGCTTTTATAGTCGAATAATGTCATAAAAATTGATATCAGGAGTATTTTAGGATGACAGAAAATTCCTTTTTAACGAAAATAAAAAATTTTCTTTATCTCTTTAGTTTTCTAATAATCATATGGGTTATATTGACCAATACTCTTAGCGCTGAAGAATTAATTACAGGGCTTCTAATCAGCTTAGTGCTCGCGACAGTATATACTAAAAATTATCAAAAGCTCGGGCTTCCTCCCTTCGGAATAAAACGACTTATATATTTCATAATCTATATTCTCGTTTTGTTTATAGAAATTATAAAAGCTAATTTTGATGTGGCGTATCGAGTGCTTCATCCCAAAATGCCGATCAAGCCGGGCATCGTAATCATCAAAACGGAATTGAAACAGGATTTCGCAAAAATGATCCTTGCTAATTCTATTACTCTGACGCCAGGGACGTTTGTGCTTGATATAAAAGGCAACGAACTGCTGATCCACTGGATTTACGTCAGATCGTCTGAAGAGGAGGAGTCCACCCAAAAAATTAGTGGAAAATTTGAAAAATACTTAAAGGTGATATTTGCATGAATTACTCAATATTTATTGTCTTTTTAGGTTTAATCATGGGGGGCGTTTTGATGGGATTGATCCGAATGTTGAAAGGCCCAACTGCCTCAGACCGCGCCGTGGCTGTTGACGCGATTACGACAACTACTGTAGCCTTACTGGTTATTCTGGCATTTATCTTCAAGCGTTACGTTTATGTTGAGGTTTCTCTGGTATACGCCCTTCTTTCTTTTGTAGGGCTGTGTGCGATTGCAAGATTCTTAGAAAAGGGATTTTAAGATGGAATTGGTTGGAATTATCTCTACGGGAATAGGTGTACTATTTTTAGTACTTGGAAATTTTGGAATCTTGCGATTGCCCGATGTTTACAATCGGATACAGGCGGGAACAAAATGCACCACTTTTGGGACGTTTTTCACTATTGTTGGAATTGGCATTCTTCAGCCGGAGTGGTTCTGGAAATGTCTTCTGATTGCTGTTTTTGTTTTAGTTACCAATCCCATATCGAGCCATGCTATCGCAAGAGCCTCAAGAAAAAGCGGTGTTCCGTTATGTGATCGAAGCGTAGTGGATCAAACCAAAGAATTTGAGGAAAGGAAAGAAGCATGACTATAATCATCACTGTTTTAATAGCGTGTATGCTGGCGGCAGCAATTGCCGCATATTTTTTCCATGATTTACTCAACGCGGTAATTGCCTCCTGCATGGTCAGTCTGATTGCGTCCACACTTTTTCTATTTCTGCACGCTCCTGATGTTGCCATGGCGGAGGCCTCCATCGGCGCCGCGCTTGTCACAACGGTTTTTGTCATAGCGCTGAGACGAACAAAGAGGTATGAAGAATGAGAAAATTAGTCATATTAATCTTACTATTGATAATCACGCTGGGTGTTTTTATACCGATACAGAAAATACCGTTTGGTAAACCGAGAACAGAAATAGCTGATTATTACATCAATAACGGGAAAGAGCAAACCGGAGCCGCCAATATTGTTACTTCGGTAGTGATCAGTTATCGGGGTTTTGATACACTTGGAGAAGTAACAGTCCTGTTTCTTGCCACAATTGGATTGGGCACCGTACTCGCAACGGTTAAAAGAAAAGAAGACCGAAAAACAGTGAAAGCCAGTCTGATTCTTTCTACGGGATGCAAATTTTTGTTTCCGCTTATTTTGTTATTTGGCGCTTATATATTCCTTCACGGACACCTAACTCCCGGAGGAGGATTTCAGGGCGGCGCTGTTATCGCTTCGGCATTCGTTCTGATGTATCTTGGCTGTCATAATGAAAAGAGAATCAATGAAACCGGAAGTGTGTTATTCGACTCTATCGGCGGATTGACATTTATTGTCGTTGGATTAGTTGGTTTAGCCATTGGCACTGGTTATTTTCTATATAATTTTTTGCCATTGGGTAAATTTAATACATTGATGAGCGCTGGCATTATCCCAATAATCTATATCGCCATTGGATTCAAAGTGGGCTCGGAATTGAGTAAAATCATAGACTTGTTAATGGAGGAGAGTTGATGAATTTCTTACATAACTACATCTATTATATCGGAGCGTTTGGTCTCATGTTCATCGGTTTCTTTATCATGGCTATAAAGCACAATTACATCAAAGTAATCATAGGATTAAGTATTCTTGAGACAGGCATCAACTTGTTTCTTATTTCAATTGGCTATGTTCATAACGGAACTGCCCCGATTTTTTCAGATCCAACCATAAGAGCCGAAAGCATGGTAGATCCAATCCCTCAGGCGCTCGTACTCACCGCGATTGTGATCGGGCTGGCCGTTATGGGGCTTGCCTTATCCCTGGCAATCAGCCTATACAAACATTTCGGAACACTCAATCTGCAAAAAATAAAAGAACAAAAATGGTAAAAGCTAATTTTTCATCAGGGGTAAAAATGACCATTGTAAATAGGATATTACCAAATGAGTGAGATAATGAATTTTAGTCCGGTTCTCTTAATAGTAACGCCATTAGCGCTTGCTTTTTTAATACCTTTGTTAGGGCTTATTTCTGAAAAAATAGCCAAATGGTTGCCAGTTATAGGCTTGTTCTTCAATTTCGTCATAGCGTTGACGATCTTGCCGCAGGCGCTGAAGCAACCAATCATTGTGAAAGCGGGTGGATTTATCCCGCCTTTTGGAATTACTCTCGTCGCTGGTCCGGTTGGGATGCTGTTTGCCACATTAATTGCCCTTACGGGATTATTGGTGGCGATATACGCCTTGAAATACATTAAGGAAGGCCCTCAGCAAAATTATCATATTTTGTTCATGCTATTAATAACCGGAGCCACAGGCGCCGTACTTACGGGAGATATTTTTAATCTTTTCGTATTTTTTGAAATCCTGTGCATTTCCTCTTATGCATTGGTGGCATATACAGGCAATCGGGCGGGAATCGAATCGGCTGTGAAATACCTCATTCAGGGATCAATCGGCTCCAGCCTTTTTTTAATCGGGATCGGATTGCTTTATGGCATGTTCGGGACCTTGAACATGGCAGACTTAGCCAGGCACATCGCTTTATCTTCCGGTCAATCCGTATTCATACCTTTGGCGTTCATGGTAACAGGATTGGGGGTTGAAGCGGCGATATTTCCGTTGAACGCCTGGTTGCCTGACGCGCATTCCTCCGCGCCTTCCTCTATCAGTGCGATTCTTTCGGGAATTGCCATTGAAGTAGGACTTTATGCTATCATCCGGGTTCTTTTTACAATATTCAATATTTCCAACTTTTTTATGTTTTTGGTATTCTTAGGCGTTTTGACTGTTTTAGTAGGAGAAATGAGCGCCTTTAGTCAAAGTAATGTTAAAAGGATGCTGGCTTTCTCCAGCATCGGGCAAATCGGTCTGATACTTTTTGCTTTTTCTTTGAATTCCCAATTCGGAGTGACGGGTGGGCTTTATCAGATGGTCAGTCATACCTTTGGGAAGGCACTGTTATTTTTATCGGTAGGTTATATGATTTACAGAACTGGTTCGATGGAGATTTCTTCCTTGGAAGGAATCGGTAAGAAAATGCCGCTTACCACTCTATTTTTTACAATTGGTGCATTTTCTATTGTTGGATTGCCGCCGTTTATCGGTTTCGCAAGTAAATTTATGATTATTCGCGCAGCGCTTGACAAAGGCGGGCTACTTTTTCTGTTATTGATTGGTATTGTATTATTTGGAACCGTTATAGAGGGCGGTTATTTTTTCAAATTAATTCAGATAATGTATTTTAAAGGAACCAGGAAAATTGAAAAAAAGGATGACTCTCCTGTTACCGCTTTAATTCCAATGTTTATTCTCGCAGGGTTGATAATACTTATCGGAATGTGTCCGAATTTAATAATGAAAATCTTAGACCCGGCTGCTTCAGAACTGCTTGATAAAGTGGAGTATATAAGGAGTATACTAGGATGAGCTTAGAATTATTAATAATAGTCGCTTTCGGCGGGGCATTCCTCACATATTTTGCAGGGAAAATATCTCCTAAACTCAGGAATTGGATTGCCGTACTAAATGCCTTGGCGCTGGTGATATTAACCTCGCTTTTTTATGGTCAAAATATTGAGAAATCTCTTCCTTTCGGTTTTCTGGGTTTAGAATTTGTACTAAGAATGAATATGATCTCCTGGTTTTTTGGTATAACAATCGTCGGTATTGGTTTGCTTTCGGTAATCTACTCGATAAAATATATTGAAAACGAAGATAAGTTGGATTACTATTATTTTACAACATTGTTTATTAATGCTAGTATGCTAGGGACTGTACTTTGCGGCGATTTAATATCATTTTTTATATTTTGGGAAATGATGAGCTGGAGTACCTATCTATTGATTAGTTATAAGGGTGGAAATAAGGCAATGTATGCCGGAATAAAATATATCATTATGTCCATTATCGGATCACTGGCAATGCTTGTGGGGATTATCAGTTTATATACTCATTTTGGAACAGTTGAGATAAGTGCCCTAGCGGTTCAGATACAAGGGGCTTCTATTAATTACATTCTTTTTATCCTGATTCTGTTTTCGATATCTTTTACAATTATTAATGCTTTCTGGCCTGCCCATACATGGTTGCCGGATGCTCATGCAGAAGCCGTATCTCCATTTTCTTCAATCCTCTCAGCGGTCTTAGTAAGAAAAGGAATGTATGGACTCTATCTGTTTATGTATATGATATTGGGAGTGAATATTCTGAATAAGTTATCGATAGGTTTTATAAGTTTTAACGGTATATTTTGCTGGATTGGCGCCATCACAATCGTATTTGCAGCACTAACCGCTCTTTTACAGAATGATTCTAAAAGAATTCTTGCCTGGAGTACCGTAGGACAGGGTGGTTATATGATTTTAGGAGTTGCTTCAGCAACAGCACTGGGCATGGCGGGTGGGACTTTCCATATTTTAAATCACTGTATATACATCGGATTACTTTTCTTTGTAGCGGGTGCGATTGAATATCGTACCGGGGGGATAAGGGATTTAAATTCTCTGGGTGGATTAAGTAAAAAAATGCCGATTACTTTTATCGGTGGATTGGTGGGAATCTTAGGCTTAATAGGGACTCCATTGACAAATGGTTTCGTTTCCAAGTGGCTGATATATAAAGCATTGATACTAAATCAGCACCCATTTCTGGCCTTCGCTGCATTTCTTGGAACCTGGGGGACGATATTATACGGATACAAATTTATCCACAACATATTTTTGGGACAACTACCTGAGGAATACAAAGATGTCAAAGAAGTCCCTTTTACAATGCAGTTACCAATAATAGTATTGACGGTTATGGTCATTTTATTGGGAATCCTACCGGGAATAGCTTTGAAAATGATTAACGTTATTGGAATTTATTTGGGATTTGAGCCACTGAGTGTTTCATTGGGGGGAATTGAAACACTGAATACGATAAATATTTTTATTGCAATACTTGCAGTCGGAGCAGTGGTTTGGCTGATTTTTAAAGGAGCTCGCAAAGCGATTAGGGTCGACCAATACGATAATTATGCAGCTGGTGCAGCAATACCGAAGGAAAAATATAACTATACGGTTGCTTTTTATCGACCTCTGGAAAAGATGATCCGTCCGTATCTCAAGGATTTTGTTGATGTGTTTTATCTGAAATTGGCAGAATGGACTCAAAATATCTGTGACGGCGTCAGACGAATTTATACAGGATATGTTGGTAATTATGTAATGTATATTATCCTGTTTTTAGCGTTCCTCATATCAATTCAATTAAAATGGGGTGTATTTTAATGAACGTAATTATGGTATTAATTTTACCGTTATTAGCTCTAATAACCGGTCTGTTTTTCCTGGGAATATCAAGGAAAATAACGGCTAGAATTCATTGGCGCTACGGACCACCGGTTATCCAGCCATTCATTGATGTCATTCGCTCTTTCAGTCAAATGAGTATCAGTCACGGGAAAATGTTCGATTTTGGAATAATATTATCCTTAACCGGTTCTTTTATTCTAATCTTATTTCTGCCAATCGGAGAATTGTGTTTTTTAACCTCAGGCGGATTAATTGCCTTTATCTATCTTATCTTGTTAGATCCCTTAGGGATAGCGCTAAGTTCCGGGGCGGCGGCGAATCCTAATTCAAGTATCGGAATTTCTAGGAAATTTCTGCTTTCTCTTGCATACGAAGTTCCGCTTCTTTTAGTTCTTCTGACGGTAATGACACATTACGATACGATTTCACTCGTAGATATTGTCAAAATCCAGGCGAGCATGGGCTGGTCTTTGAGTTCATGGGCTTTGGTTCTGCCTGGAATTGCCTATTTTTTAATACTTCCCGCTATTCTGGGAATAAGACCTTTTGAAGTGGTTAATGCATCTCAGGAAATCTCTTCAGGACCTATAGCCGAATTTGGCGGTAAACATCTGGCATTCTATACTCTCCAGCATGCTTTGCATTTGTTCGTTGGACTGGCTCTTTTTGTGGATATTTTCCTCGGAGGCGGGACTTTATTTGGATTATTGAATCCGATTGCCGGAACGGTCTGGGCTACAATTCTTGGAATAGTCATCTTTCTACTAAAAATGTTAGTCGTCCTGATCCTGGGGCTTTTCATTCATGCCGTATTTCCGCGTTTCAGGATTGAACAGGCAATGCAATATTTGTGGAAGTGGCCAACTTTGGTAGCCTTGATTGGGCTTGTCATCGTAGTTTTGATTAATAAGCAATAATGATAGGGTAAACATGGATAGAAATCAGATAGGCAAATGGCTTAAAAATCCCGGCAAGATGGCCAACAAATATTCCTTTCATGTGGTATATTTTTGCACCGGGTGTGGAATTATCGAGATACCGCCGTCCATCACTACACGCTGGGACGCCGAACGTTTTGGCATTATCCCCGTCGCCACTCCACGGCAGGCTAATTTATTCTTAATCACCGGCTACGTCTCGACAAAAACACTGAAAGCGATTATCAGAACTTATGAACAGATGCCGGAACCAAAATACACGGTGGCATTCGGTTCCTGTCCGATTAATGGCGGCATGTACTATGATTCTTATAATACTATCAAACATTTAGATAAATTTATTCCCATAGATGGCTATATCGCGGGATGTATGCCCCGCCCGGAAGCAATCTTTATCGGCATAACTCATCTGTGGAAATTAATCGATACGGATAAAGCCGACGGATATAGAAGATACCGAGAAGATTATCAATTCTATCGCGCTAATCAAGAGCAACTTTTTGACGATTTGGGCTGGCCTCCGTTATTCGAATATAATAAATCATGACCGTTTGGAAATAGTCTTGAAAAGGATCTTGCGAATATGGAAGAATTAAAGAAAAAACTTGTATCAAATTTTGCAAATATTGAGATCAATATTCTCAAAGAAAACAGAATGATTATCAACACCCAAAAGGAAGCCGTCTTGGCGATTTTAATCTACTTGAAAAAAATGGGTTATAACCATTTAGCCCTGGTTTCTTGCAACGACTGGATTGATGATCATGAATTTGAATTGGTTTATATCCTCTGCCCTTATCTGAAAGAGATTGAACATTATCAGGAAAACGATAAGATCAATATCGTCATCAAGACAAGGATTTCCCGAAAAGAAGCGAAATTCATTACAATTATAGACATTTTTGAAAACGCCGAGCCTTACGAGCGGGAAATACACGAAATGTTCGGGATACATTTTGAAGGGCATCCCAGGTTAACGCCATTAATGCTTGAGCGGGATTATGTGATTCCTCCCTTCAGAAAAGACTTCAATTTACTTGAATATGTCGACCGTACTTTTGGACAAATTCCTTCTATAGAAGAGAGAAAAAAAGGAAGAAAATGAGAGAACTTGAGTTATATTTCGGGCCGCAACATCTTGGAATGGTGGGCAATTTCAGCATTACCCTGAAGGTGGAAGGCGATAGAATATTAGAAGCGAGCGCTAATCCGGGATATTTGCATCGTGGCTTTGAAAAGCTGATGGAGCAAAGAACCTGGATGCAAAATTTTCCGCTGGTTTGCAGAATAAATGTCGTCGAACCGGATCACATGGAATTGATTTACTCCATGGGCGTCGAAAAGTTAGCCGGAATTGAAGTGCCGGAAAGAGGGAAATTCCTCAGAAGTATTTACTGTGAGATGGCGCGGGTCGGATCGCATCTCTTTGGACTTTGGGCTTATGCCAACATGCTCGGCTTCGACACCGTAGCAAACTGGGCAATGTATCACCGCGACCTCTTGCTTGATCGGTTTGAAGAACTAACCGGTGCGAGAGTGTACCACATTTATCTTCGTCCCGGTGGTGTTAGACGGGATTTCCCCGAAGGCTTTACCGACAGATTAGTAGAAACTTTACATAAAATCGGTTCCAAAGTTCCAGATTATAACCAGATTTTTTTTGAAAATGCCTTATTTAAAAAAAGGGCGGCGGGAATCGGAACCGTCACCCTTGAAGATGCCAAGCGCATGGGAGCCGTAGGACACACGCTAAAAGCGAACGGAATGCAATATGACATCCGAAAAATTGAGCCCTACGATGCCTATGACCAGGTCGAGTTTGATATTCCAACTCAAACCGGCGGTGACGCTTATGCCCGGCTCTTAGCCATTAGAGATGATATGATTGAAAGCGTTCATCTGATCTTTAAGTTAATTGAAAAAATGCCCAAAGAAGGCGAAGTCTATACAAAAACGCCAAATCCATTCAAGTGGAATGTTCCAAAAGGCGAAACCTATGTAAGATGTGAATCCTCCCGCGGCGAACTGGGACTATATTTGGTAAGTGATGGTGGCGGCAAGCCTTATCGGGCTCACTTTAATACGCCTTCTTATAATCACGGACTAACGGTTTTGGAAAAAGCGCTGGTGGGTGAGAGCATTTCCGATGTGGGCAATATTATGATCAGTTTGTACGTCGTTCCTCCAGAAATTGATCGATAAAAGTGTAGGTAATAAAATGTCAAAAACAAGTTATTTAAATCCATTCAAAGCAATAAAATACTTATTCGAGAAACCGCAGACCATAAAATACCCTTTTGAAACAAAGGAAATTGCCGACCGTTAC
>PEYN01000172.1 GCA_002774355.1 Candidatus Marinimicrobia bacterium CG08_land_8_20_14_0_20_45_22
AGTTTGCCACTGGGCGCATTAATCAGACTATAGTAGTGTAACAGATAGTCAACATGGACATGCATTGCTCCATTATCGTTTCCATAATTGCTGGACGACCATGCTAACGCCGCATCCCATGCCGTCTTTTCTCCCATCCATATTTTGCCGCTGATTCCTGTCGGTTCGCCCAGAATGATGCCTAAGCCGAACTTGCCTTGCGCTGACGCGAAGCTGAAAAAAGACAATGCCACTAATCCAGAAAAGAGAAACCGCTTAATCACAAATACTCCTTTTTGTTGTCAAATTACAAATAAACCTTATGAAATTTATATAATATTTCATTTAATCAAAAGTAATATCTCACTCCGTGATTTCCTGTAAAAAGAATGTTTTAGTCATGTAAGAGAATCCGATTTGTTTTCTGAAATTCGGCTTTGATATTTTTACAAATCCCGTAGTTTCCCAATTTACAATCTATGATTTTTGTCAAAATGGCGTTCCCGCTATTGGCAAAAATAACTCATAAATTCTGAATTAGTCAACCTACACAAATTGCCACTGATTTTTGGAAAAGCCTTTCCTTTTCGAGCGTAAAACCCTTAAATTTCTAAAGTGTAAAAACAAGAATGAGAGATTATGAGAATTGGAATTAGACGAGAAGACAAGAACGAATGGGAAGCGCGTACGCCGCTGATACCCGAACAAATCGCAGAGTTGCTCCAGAATCCAGAGATGGAATTCATCGTTCAACCTTCGTCGATTCGCACTTATTCTGATGATGATTACGCTCGATCGGGAGCAGTTGTTCAGGAAGATCTATCCGGTTGCAACATCGTTTTTGGTATCAAAGAATTTCCGACCCAATTTCTCCAGCCTTCCAAAATCTACATTTTCTTTTCTCACACGATCAAAGGTCAACCTTACAATATGGCAATGCTAAAACGTTTGGTCGAACTAAGAGACACACTTATCGATTATGAAAAGATCGTCGATAACAACGGTCGGCGCTTGGTTTTTTTCGGGAGATTTGCCGGAATTGCCGGTATGATTGACACCTTTTGGGCGTTCGGTCAACGTCTGCAGTCTGAAGGCATTCGAACCCCTTTTGCAAAAATTCAGCAGGCGCGATTCTACGCTAATCTTGACGACGCAAAATCGAAATTGAAATTCATCGGCAATGAAATCGTTGGAAATGGACTTCCTCATTTAACACATCCGCTGATTTTCGGCATCACCGGTTACGGTAATGTTTCTCGGGGCGCGCAGGAAATTTTAGACCTCTTCCCTATCATCGAAATCAAACCCAACGAAATTGCTTCGCTGTGGAAAAATCCGAACTTCAGCCCTAATCATTTATATAAGGTCGTTTTCAAAGAAGAACATTTAGTCAAACCGATACGTTCCGATGCGGTTTTTGGCCTACAGGACTATTACAAGCATCCGGAAAAATATGAATCGAAATTCGACGATTACTTGCCCTATCTTACTGTCATCGTCAATGCGATTTACTGGGACAAAATGTATCCGCGATTGGTTACCAAGAAATATCTCAAAACAGCAGAACTCGAGAATCGCTCACTTCCGCTAAAAGTCATCGGCGATATCACGTGCGACGTGGAAGGCTCGATCGAATGCAACATTCAGGATTCGAATCCGGGAAATCCCGTCTACGTTTACGAGCCAGTTTCACAGACAATCCAATACGGTCATAAAGGAAAAGGCGTCGTCGTGTTGGCGGTCGATAACTTACCGTGCGAATTGCCAAAAGAATCATCATCCATTTTCAGCAACATACTAAAAGAATTCATTCCGGCACTCTCAAAGACCGATTTTTCCGTCTCGTTCGAAACGCTTCAATTATCGCCGGAACTAAAAAGGGCGACGATCCTACTTAATGGTGAATTCACGCCAGAATTCAAATACATGGAAAAATTTATAGCATAAACGCATAGCAACATGGTAAATCTTATTAGTCAAATTGTTAATTTTAGGAGGAAAATCGAATGAAGAAAGTTTTGGTTTTAGGAGCCGGTCTCGTATCGAAACCGTTGGTCAGATATCTACTTGACATTCCGGAATTCACCGTCAAAGTTGCAACCCGCACCGTCAATAAAGCGGAAAAACTGATTGCGGGTCACCCCCGCGGGACAGCGCTGGCACTCAACGTCAATGACACAGATCAATTGAAAAATCTAGTTAAAGAATGCGATCTGGCAATTTCTCTTCTACCTTACACATATCATGTTAAAGTCGCGGAAATGTGCATAGAATATAAGAAGCATTTAGTCACGACTTCCTATATCAGTCCGGCTATGAAAGCGTTGGACGCGCAAGCGAAATCGGCAGGCGTTCTATTATTGAACGAGACAGGCGTCGATCCTGGCATCGACCACATGTCGGCCATGCGGATCATTCACGGTGTCGAGAAAAAGGGCGGAAAAATCGTCAGCTTTCGTTCATACTGCGGCGGACTTCCCGCGCCAGAAGCCAACACCAATCCATTTGGTTACAAATTTAGCTGGAGCCCACGTGGTGTATTGATGGCTGGCAGAAATGACGCAAAATTTATGGAAGATGGAAAGATCGTTGAGATTCCCGGAAAAAACCTCTTCAAAAACCACAAACCGCTGGAAGTTGAAGGACTCGGAACGTTTGAAATTTATCCGAACCGCAATTCCCTTCCTTATATTGAAACCTATGGTTTGAAAGACATCAAAACGATGATTCGCGGGACGATCCGGAATATCGGTTGGTGCGACACACTATTCTGCGTCGCCAAACTCGGCTTGCTGAGTGATGAAAAACGCGACGATTTAAAAGGCATGACCTTCAAGAAATTATTATTCACTCTCATTAATTCCGACGGTTGCGATGCCCGTGTGGAATTAGCCAGATTCCTCAGCGCCGATGCTACCAAACAAGTTTTGGACAATCTGGAATGGTTAGGACTTTTTAGCGACGAACCGTTACCCGAAGCAGAACCGACATTGCTGGATGTCATGACAGCTCAATTCCTGAAACTTATGTCGTTCGGTGAAAAAGAGCGTGATTTAATTATTCTGATCCATGAATTCATCGCCGAATATCCAAACGACAAAAAAGAAAGAATCACTTCCACGCTGATCGATTTCGGAATTCCCGGCGGGGACTCTTCGATGGCGCGAACGGTAAGTCTTCCGGCGGCGATCGCCACACGGATGATTCTTCAAGGAGAGATTAAATTGACGGGCGTTCACGGACCCGTATTGCCGGAAATTTATAATCCGGTACTAAATGAACTCGAAAAAATGAACATCGTCTGCAAAGAAAAAGTCTTCGCCCTTTAATTTTAAATCCAATCGACAGCCTGCCGGGGTCAACTAAATTTCGGCAGGCTGTTTCATTATCCGAACCAGCGCTTGTTTCATCGGCGTTTCGTGGAACTTTTCCTTAGATAATTTTCCATAATTTCCCTATTATTGGAAAGTGAATGAAGAGGTTAAAATGAATAAAAAATTTATTGTTGATTTTCAGGAAAATGAGACCATCTCTAGTTACTTTTGCGTTCTGACCAAATCGTTGAAAAAAACAAAAGACGGCAAAGATTACATCAGCCTTGAACTCACTGACAAAACGGGCAAAATCGATGCGAAAATCTGGGACAGAGCCGCCGAGTTCAACGATAAATTCTATCAGGGAGACGCCGTCGCGGTCAAAGGTCAGATTGTTTCTTACAACGATTTGCCTCAGATCAAAATCGACTTGATTCGCCAGGCGTCGGAAGAAATCGACAAGTCACACGGTTTCGATCTTTCCGATCTGATCCCAATCACCAGTAAAGATATCAATCAGATGTGGAGCGACGTTCAGGAAACGATCGAATCCATCAGCGAGGAATCACTGAAATTGCTCGCTCGGTCAGTTTATCAGAAATATGAAACTCAACTTAAAAGACATCCCGGTTCAATGGTTCTTCATCATGCTTATCTTGGCGGACTGCTTGAACATGTTCACTCAATGTGCAATTTAGCCTTTCACGTCTGTGATACTTATCCCGAACTCAACCGCGACCTCGTTCTTACCGGCATTTTACTGCATGACATCGGAAAACTCGTTGAACTAAAATTCACGACGGTCGGTTCATATTCCGATGAAGGATATTTGCTGGGACACATCGTTATCGGAAGAGACATGTTACGCGAAGCGGCCGCGCAGATTGCCAATTTCCCGGAGCGGTTATTGCTAAAACTCGAACACATCATTCTATCTCATCACGGAAAATTGGAATGGCAATCGCCGCGAGAACCTCTTTTCCCTGAGGCTCTTATCGTTTACTACATCGATGAAATAGACACGCGCTTGTTTCAAATGAAACACGAAATCGAAGCGGATTCTTCTGACGGAAATTGGACATCGCGCAACAATTATTTCAAAAGAAGTCTCTATAAAGGTGAATGATTTAAGATTTTATGGATAAACACACGCAAAATATCGCATTTACAGGAATTTTTATCGGTCTAATCCTTGGCGTCGGTTATGCTCTTGCCTTCATTCCAAACGTCGAACTCATCACCGCTATGGTTTTTATGTCTGGCGTATTGATGGGATTGAGACGTGGAATTCTGATCGGATGCGTCGGAGAATTTCTCTTTTCAGCTCTAAATCCGGTAGGTTCCGGAATTCTGTTCCCTCCCATGCTGATCGCGCAAATCATTTCGGTGGGAATCATCGGAGCGGCTGGCGGAATTTTTGGCAATTTCGTTCTTTCGTGGAAACCAAATCCGACTCACGTGTGTATTATCGCTCTATTAGGCGCAACGCTGACTCTTCTCTACGATATTCTCGTTTCAGTAGCCTTCCCGATCTCCGCCGGATTCAATCTCAAGGCAATTGGAACAACATTAATTGCCGGAATTGCTTTCAGCGTAGTTCATCTCGTTATCAACACATTGATTTTCATCTTCATCGTTCCGATTGCATCGCAGAAAGTTTATGTGGCAATTTCCTACTTTCACTCAGACGAAAAAAAATGACCAAACATTCGCTTACCAGATTGATAAATGTATTTTTGACGGTTACAATCGTTCAATCTGCAGGCTTTACGCAAACAAAAGCCATCCCCGATTTGATGTTGTATGACCGATTGTTTTCCGGCTCGAGTTGGTTTTCACTCCCGTCGGACGATTATGGGACTAACGGCGCGGTTTCGCTTCTGAATCTGCCGTCCGGCGCAATATTTTTTCGCATGAACGGACTGAAAATAGAAGATCCGCTTTTTGGGCAGTTGCCGACTTCATGGTTCAATATTCGACATTCTATCTCGAAATTCGACAAATCCGGCAGAACGACGACATTCTCGCCGGTTTATTCAGACTCTGGTAAACTCGCCTCCGGTTTTGACTATTTCAAAGGTGATTATGGATTTTTGGATTTCGCGCTCCATCTAAACGGCGGAATCGGAAACAACGTTCGATGGCGGTTTGTTGGCAGTAACGCGGCATACGACGGCGCATCATTTCTTCTCGGTTCGATACCTTCAAACTATGGCGAAAGTGTATCGCAGTCGTTCTTGTTTGATGTTCATTCACGACGGAATGATTGGCAGTTCGACTATGGCGCGTCATACCAAAAATATATTCCCGGGAAAACGGCACCGTCTGTTGTCGGGTCTGTGAGCGGGATTTCCTATCTGAATTGGGGATATGGAGGAAAATTGAAAGAGTCCCGGGCTGGCATGTCGTTTATCGCATCGAGTGGAACGGCTTCGGATTCTTTTGCGATCGGCGCGCAGGTTTCGTCGTTCCTATACGGCAATCACGCTTCGGAAGACCGGTGGTGGTTCGATGCGACGGGCTACCAGTATTCCGGTTTGATTGTAAAGACGCTGACCAGCGGAAAAAACCGCCTCGTTTTCTCATTCGAGCCGGACGTACAAAACGTTTACTCTGAATCGTTCACTTCCCAAAAATTGACAACGCTGACCGGTAACATCCAGTTAGAGCGTCCGCTTGGACGAACTTTTATTTCGATGACGCCGGGATTCGTAAATCATGAGGTGACGTGGAATTTGTCTGCCCGCCGCAATCTATATAATCGGCTGGGACTTCATGCTGAAATTCTACGAGATTATGTGTTTTACCCGAACATCTTCTTCACAAATCCTAATAACACACGCCTGAACAAACCGCCGAAAGAAGGATTTGGATTCTGGCTCGCTTCAATCTCGGCGGATCATCGCTCCAAATTCATCGGATTGGTCAGCGAATTCGGTTTCGTCAATTCCGATTTCAATATTCCCTACCAAAATTCCAATTCGGACACGATAATTCAATTTATAGTCAAATCGCTGAACACTGCCTATTTTACTGAAGACTTATCACTCTTGCTTCCATGGAAAATGACGCTTCGTTCCAAAACCACCTTTCTGCCATCGCCGGACGTTGATGATTTTCTACAACTGCAAACGTGGGGACAGATGGCGCAGGCGATTCCGCTTTTTCACGGAAATCTGAAGTTGTATTTGGCAGGCGAATTTACATATCAGTATGGTGGAAATTCCTTGGTATGGTTTGATGAATTGCGCAGTGTAGGAATCAGCGGCACGCGATATTATACTAATGAACGACTCAATTTTAATATCCGTATTGGCGGAAATATAGATGATTTTCATATTTTTTACGTGATCTATAACGCGGAAGGAAGGTTTTTCTCAACGCTTGGCAAAATGCCATATCGAAACAATCTCAAAATCTTCGGAGTGGAATGGAACTTCTTAGAATAATCCTTCTCTAAAAATAGAAAGGAGCCATGAAATGAAATCATTATTTTCTCGACATCTGGTTTCAATTTTGGAGATCTTTTTTCTTCAAATCACGATTTCCACAACGTCGGCAACGGCTCAAACGGCTGATACAACCCGAACGAACATTTTTCGCGATTCGTACCGGGCGGCGCTGAGCGACGGCGAACTGACGACGGAAGAGTCGGCAATGCTGAAGACACTCCAAAAATCGTTGGGACTTGCCGATTTGGAAGTCGATTCGATTAAAACTGTCGCCCCTCTGAACCTTCCCAAAATGATTGATCAATCGGGTCGGTGGCCGCTCGTTCTGCAAAATATGCTGTATGGTGTCGGATTATATGGCTGGGGAATTCCGTATGTTCTCGATGCAGACGATGCCAAATGGTACGTCGCCGGAGAAATGATCTCCCTAAGTGCGGCTTTCTGGGCAACCTACCAGTTGACAAAGAAAATGGAAATCTCTTATGCCCGGTCCCAGATGATCCGCTACGGTTCACTGGTTGGAATGTTGACCGGCACGGTGCTGACCCAATATATTGAACCGGATAATTTTACTAAAATGAGTTGTCTGATTATGATGGCCTCCGTTCCGGCTGGAGCCGTTCTTGGAGATCGCTATTATCAAAAATGGAAACCATCACTCGGTCAATCATGGGCGATGACGCAATGGGGCGAGATTGGAGCACAAACATCAGGTTCAGTTTTCTACCTACTCACCACAGAGCCACAACCACCAATCTATAATTGGAATCCGAATGTTGATTGGGAAGTATATCAGCAGGACTATAATCGGAAATATACAGCGTACGAAAAAGACCGTGATCAATGGGAGAAATGCCATATGCTATGTTACACCCTTGGTTATCCGCTCGGCACATGGTTCGAAAATAAATTCTTCCGCGACCGGCAATACACATTCGGTGATGGATTAATGCTC
>PEYN01000173.1 GCA_002774355.1 Candidatus Marinimicrobia bacterium CG08_land_8_20_14_0_20_45_22
AACCGTGTTTGAAAACAAGAATTGCGCCGTCGAGACGGTCACGCCCATGCTGGACAAAGATGGTCAGTGGCGGGTGTCGGGATATTTTATCAAATAAAATTCCCCCAAAAGTACTCGTCGTCACAGCGAAGGTGTCTCATGAAAATGGATCGTTTTTTAGTCACCTTGTTTCTTCTTGTAATTCCTCTTTTTGCTTTAGCCGATTCTAAGACTAGCGTTGTGAATGATTCACCATCTTTCGGATGGGCAACCTTAGGAGCGGGATATAGTAAAAGTAAAGATATGCTCGGTTGTGGCGGATGTGTTAGTGCTTCGTATTTATCTAAACAGAGATTGTTATCAGTGCGTTTCTTAGAAACAGATAAGATCGGTATGGAACCGGAGATAATAACGGGTACGCGACTGGAACATTTCTCAGAGTTGAGCGGATTATATGGCATTTATACCCGACCACCATTTCTATTCTTTTCAGCATCATCGGGTCTTGGCTTAGTGAGACTGAAAGAGCGAAGTCAATCCGGAATGAAGACCTCCACTCTGGTTGGGATTCCACTGGAAGTCCAAATGTTCGTCACTCCGTTGCCAGCAATAGGAATTGGTATTGATATTTTAGGTAACATTAACAGAAAGTCATCTAATTATGCCGTTTTCATTTGTATCCAATTTGGTGTACTCCGAAAAAGTGAAATTGCGGTTGAATATAAATGAGCGGTGACGATGTGAGAATCCGCGAGGCAACCGTATCCGATATGGAGACGATCATCCGTCACCGCGGACTGGCGAAGTCGATTATGAACGCAATGATCCGCTGGTGCCGGGAGCAGGGATTCGGATGCGTGTCGCTTCATGCCAGCGATGCCGGACGCCATCTGTACGAAAGCATGGGCTTCAAACCCACGAACGAGATGCGGCTGGGGATTGATAAATGATGGGGAAATGAGAAATATCAAGGCGAACAGAATAAAAGTACGGGTGAAAAGGGAAAAATGAGCGGGATAAACATATATTTGGCACTCGAGAATGGAGGAATGAACCGTATGAGTTGGTTGAGTGAGAATAAAGAATGGATTTTTTCTGGGGTTGGTGTAGCAATTGCTGGAGGTATAATTACATATCTCATTGAGCATTTAAAGAAGCACAAAGCCGAACCACGGGTAAACGTAACCCTTTCGATGCCCCAGCCGCCAACCAAAGATACTACTTTAAAACCAAACTCGATCCTTCAAATGACAGTGCAACAGATTCTTGATGATATCAATTCTCGTCCCCCTTTCCAAAGAGATGAAGCAAAGAAACACTACATCGGAACTCGAGTACGTTTCTCTGGTATTTTCTCCTCTTTAATTAAAAAAGATAAAAACTATGTAAGAGTTACATTGAGGCCCTTAAAAGGTTTCGATCCAAGTGTGAATTTTATCATCAACGTAGATGACTATCCTGAGTTTAAAGTGATTCGTGAGAACACACCTCTTACGGTTGAAGGAATGATATCCGGTTTCGTACTCTGGGAGGTCCAGTTAGATGTCATATCGTTAAGTTCAGGGTCAGCATAATAACCCCAACCACTGGCTGAAGCCCGGTTTTCCAGGCTTATCACGTTATCCACGAGACAAATCTCGTGGCAATAGAGTCGTAAAACCTGTTTTCAGCGAAGCCAAACGGGTTTTGACTAATCAGTCTAAACCGGTATAGTTACCGATAAATCGGAACCGGAAACCGGTTGGACTGATCTCAAAGTGAAGCATCCTGCCTGTACAACAATGCGCTTGATTGGGAGACATAAAATCAGTAAAATCCTCCTGTGATATATATGAAAATGCTTGTAGTACAAATGAGATAATCAGGAAGCCGCATTTGAAGACAACCCACAAAATCATAACCGGCGACAGCAGACAGATGAACCTTTTACCCGACCGCTCGGTTCATTTGGTCATCACATCGCCGCCGTACTGGCAATTGAAGGATTACGGCACGGACGATCAGATCGGCTATCACGAAACCTATGAGAGTTATATCAACAACCTGAATCTCGTCTGGAAAGAATGCCACAGAGTCTTACAACCCGGATGCAGGCTTTGTATCAATATCGGCGATCAGTTCGCCCGCTCGGTCTATTACGGACGCTATAAGGTCATCCCGATCCGCACCGAGATCATCAAATTCTGCGAGACCATCGGTTTCGATTACATGGGCGCTGTCATCTGGCAGAAGGTCACGACAACCAACACGACCGGCGGCGCAACGATCATGGGCAGTTTTCCTTATCCGCGCAATGGGATTCTGAAACTTGACTACGAGTTTATCCTGCTGTTCAAGAAACAGGGAATTTCACCCAAACCGACGCAATTACAGAAAGATCGATCCGCGATGACAAAGGAAGAATGGAACACCTATTTTTCCGGTCACTGGTATTTTTCGGGCGCAAAACAAGAGGGACATATTGCGATGTTCCCGGAAGAGTTGCCCGCCCGATTGATCAAGATGTTCGCCTTTGCCGGCGATACGGTGCTGGATCCGTTTCTCGGTAGCGGGACGACATCACTCGCCGCCCGAAATTTGAACAGGAATTCCATCGGTTATGAAATCAATCCCGACTATCTGCCGGTCATTAAAGCCAAACTGAATGCGAACCAGACCGACCTATCCGAGACTGAATACCATTTTCTGAAAGATCAGGTTAATACCGATTTGGTAAAAGAGATCGACAATCTGCCTTACATCTTCAAAGACCCACATCGGCTCGATAAGAAGATCGATCCTAAAAAACTGCAATTCGGTTCGCGGATCGACGAAAACAGCGGCGAGCGTGAGGAATACTATTCGGTCAAATCCATCATCAGCCCGGAAATGATCAAACTGAACAATGACCTGACGGTTCGCCTGATCGGCGTCAAAGAACGGAAACCCGTCAACGGGCAAGCGATTCAATTCCTGACTGAGAAGATCAAGGGGCAGAAAGTATTCATGAAATTCGACGACCGGAAATACGACGAGCACGATACTCTGCTCTGTTATCTCTACCTGAAGAACAAGACTTTCCTCAATGCTCATATCATCAAGGAAGGATTGGCGGATGTCGATCTTTCTTATGACTTCAAATATAAGGACAAATTCATGAATCTGAATGAGGCTACGAATGGCGCCCGATAAACGGTATTCGATGGAATTCGGCAAGAAGGAAAAAGTCCTGAATTACGCCTGTCAAACGTATCAATTATCCAGACCAAACAAAGTCGGCGCAGTCATGGCGCTCATCCGTGAGTGTCAACCAAAGACCATTCAGGAATGGGAAGAATGGTATTTCGTAAATGCCCGTACTCTATCAAAAACGCCGACAAAAATCACTCCGGAAAGTCTGCGGGAACTTGGCGAAAGGCTCTATGAGAAAATTACAGAAGTCGTCATTCCCGAATGGCAAGCGGCATTTAGTCAACTGACGCTTCAGGACTGTATCGATTATGTCCATAATCTGACTATCAATCGAACATTCGACGGTTTTCTGCGAGAGAAATCAGTTGTCAATGACGGCTTAGCCAAAATCTTTCCGGACATCGAGTTTGAAGAGTCAGCTCCGGAACTCGATCATGCCGGAGACATCGACTATGTCGCAAAAGTTGGTGACAGAGCATTTGGCATTCAAATCAAACCCGTGACTGCCAGATCGAACTTCGGCAATTACAATCCTTCCGAAAGAATGAAAGCCGGATTCGCAGAATTCGAAGACGTTTATGGCGGCAAGGTATTCATCGTTTTCAGTTTGGATGGATATATTTCCAATCAGGAAGTGATCGAACAAATCCGGCAAGAGATCAAACGACTGAAAAACGAATAGTTCTTCTGCAGTCCGTCATTTAGGGCTGAAGCCCGGTTGTCCGGGCTTATCGTTATCCACGAGTTAAATCTCATGGCAATAGAGTCAAAAGCGTCAACGCGGTTGACGCACTCCATAAACCATCTTCTAACAATTTCCCCAATTAACCCAATCAACCGAATCCGACCCAATCAACGTCCACTCACAAACAAAAGAGCCGGTCTTTCTCCGGCCCTCTGTAATTTCGTTTGGTGTGCGTTCGGTTATTTGATCGCCATCCGGTAGCGGCTGGTATTGGAGACGTTCCAATCCGTGTGTTTGGTCAGGTTTTCCTTGATGAATTCCTCCACCTTTTCGATCCGGTCTTTGATGCCATCCGCCTGCCAGTTGGATTCCGGATTCCAGAAATCGCGGTCGGTATTGGCTTGAATCCGTTTCAAAATTCTGACCAACGCCATCGGATCGTAGCCCGCTTTGTATGCGTAGATGACGCCGAGTTTATCGGCTTCGTATTCATATTCCATCTGCCGTTTCTTCGTAGAGGCTTCGAACATGTTGAACGCCAGATCGTTCAGTTCGATATCGACGTCCGGCGTTTCTCCCGGGATGGATTCATCCAGTTCGTCGAATTCGCCTTCCGCCTTGCCCTGATCGACGCGTTTGCTCATTTCAGCATAGCCGTGCTGTTTGATGACGTGCGCCATCTCGTGTCCCAGTAGACAGGCGAGTTCGGCTTCGTCCTCCACCATTTTCAGTAATCCGCCGGTGACGAAAATCATTCCGTTCGGAGAGGAATACGCCGCCGAGCGTTTATCGGTTAGCAGGTAGAATCGGAATGGGAAATAGTAGAGTTCTGTGCCTTCGAGAACGACCGTTCCGACCATGTTGACGTATTTCAACTTCGCAGGATTTTTATCCAATCCGGTCGCGGCGATCTGTCCGGCGACGGCCATGCCTGTTTTTTCAAGGTTGAACGGAATGTCGTACTCGTCAACCCGGAGCACTTTTTTCTTCGTGTAGCGGTCGGCAATCTTCTCTGCATCTCGCCCCTTATAGGTTTCCTGTTTAAATCTCTGGTATTCTGAAGGCGTGAAGAACGACGTTTCATACTGATCGATAAATGCGACGTCGCCCTTATGGTATTCGAGGAACTTCTGCGCGAATCCGCGCACAGAGCCGCTGGCAGACGCGCGTGAGATCAGAATCGGCTTCTTGTTATCGAAAGGCGAAGTCTTAGCGGTCGTCGACGAACTGGTTACATCGGCTTTTAACGCGTTTTCTGAAATCCAACCATCCTGACCGTTTAGTCGAATTTTCACCCAGCCAGTTTGAGAATCAACTGTATTGATCGACATGCCTTTTTCAAGCAGTCCGATGAGCGGATTGTAACAGCCCGGTCCTTCGCGGAAATGCGTTTTGTTCCGTTCAATGAGTTTCGTTTCCGGGAGCAACATCGCGGGCAGAGCGATAATCAGCGCCAGAATGAATGACGACTTTTTCATATTGCTTTCTATCGTTAAACGTTTAATCATTTTCATCTTTCTATTTCAAATTACGAAATTGACAAGCGAATAATCAAGAAGCAAATCTGATTCAGTTGATTTACGCCACATTTTACTTCGTCGTAATGTTAAAAACGCCATGTTCATCGATCAGATCAGGATTCGTCTGAAGTTGATCGCATCGTTTAATGAAGACCTTTGCGACGGGATCGTCGGCATCCAACTCCGCCAAATGCCGATATGCGGCGGCGGCTTCGATGAATTTCCTTTGATGATATAGCGCCAGTGCCTCTTCATGCGCCGACAGGAATTTTCGGATCGTATCGTCCGCATCTTCGATTTTTAAGTAAACGGAATAGATTCCAAGCGGTTTGTCCCGACCTTTTACGCGAATGTGGTCGATTTCACGGCATAGAATCTGGTCTTTGACAAGTTCGTATGTCGTCTCGGAAATGATGTTCTGTGTGCCATAAATCTTGTTGACACCTTCGAGCCGCGCCGAGAGGTTCACGGTGTCGCCGATGGCAGTATAATCCATTCGGTTTGACGAACCGATGTTGCCGACGACGAAGTGTCCGCTATTGATACCGACGCGCGTAATGAGCGGAATCGAATAGCCTTTCGCCTCGATCTTTAGCGCGGAAAGCCGCTTGAATCCCAGCGCGGCATGACAGGTCATCAATGCGTGATCGGGCGTTTCGACCGGTGCTCCGAAAACCGCCATGATTCCGTCGCCCGTGTATTTATCGAGCATGCCGTTATTCTCGAATATGATCTGTTCGACCTTCTCGAAATATTCGTTCAGGAACTTGACAATCTCCGGTGGCGTGAACAGTTCCGAGATACCGGTAAAACCCTGCAAGTCGCTGAACAGAACCGTTGCGTGGATTTCCTTGCCGCCCATTTCAAGTTTCTCTGGATTCTCCGTCAAACTCTCGACAACCGTCGGGTGCAGGTAGCGGTTGAATACTTTTTTCACGAGCCGCTTCTCGCGCCCTTCCGTCAGATAATTAATCACGAGAACGGCGATGATCGTCAAAACGATCGCCAACTCCGACGAAACGATGGGGATGAATATTTTATTTGCCTGAAATAGCCGGACGGCGAGCGCCAGCGGTGCAAACAGGAATATCAACGAAATGACCGCCGACTGCCAGATTTTGAGCTTTTGCCAGATAAATGCCAGCATGAACAACAGAACGATACTCGCAATCATCCATAGTAGAATCGAGAATTCTCGGACATAATCGCCGCGCACAATATTGGAAAAGATTGTTGCATAGACTTCAACTCCCGGATATGGCTCGACCGGACTGTATGGTGTCGTTTTCAGATCAAGAAGTCCCGCCGCAGTCGCGCCGATAAACACGGCTTTATCGCGAAAGATTTCGGGCGAGATGTCCGGTTTTTGACCACTTTTACACTGCAAGTAGGAATTGATAACCTGCGCAAACGAAACGTAATGAAACGTATGTCCGGGACCGCCCTGTCCATACCAGTACACTTCAAAACCGCCTTTTTTACAGAGCGGAACACGCCGCTCGCCGAAGACCAGCGAACGGGTTGATTCATTGTAAGTTACTTCATCGACTCCGTCGAACAGAAGCGCGGCGGAAAGCGCCATGTACGGGTAAAATTGGTTATCATAGCGAAATATCAACGGTAGATTCCGACAGACGCCATCATCTTCGGTAAAAAAGTTCACCGCACCCGGAAATGCCATCGTTCGCTGAAATCTCATCAGCGGTAATGTGGCGCGAGGGTACAAACGAACAATCTCCGGCGGAACGTCGAAACGGATAGCGGTGTTGAATTTTTTTACTGCGGAAACGACTTTCCCTCGTGTGGAATCTTCCATCTGCGACGCGAGGATCACTTTGCCGCTCGCTTGCATCTGGAGTGCGAATGCGGAATCGGCATACTCAGCGCTGACGTTCAATCGGTCAATATCCGGCGCGGCAAAGATGATATCATAAGCAATCACGCGCGCACCGCAGGATGTCAAATATTCCGTCATGATCGCATAAATATCGCGCGGCCACGGCCAAAGAATTTGTAACTGCGTTTGAAAATAATCGAGGCTGTTCTGATCGATAGCTATGATAACTGCTTCGTCGGGTGTGACTTTCTTCTGAAAGTCCCTGTATAAAACGTCGTGCAACTGGTTTTCCCAGCGATCGACGATTCCTATCCGGACGGACAATAGCGCCAGCGCCGTACAGCAAAAGGCGATCAACAATGCGATGGGAATTTCACGCTG
Organism: Candidatus Marinimicrobia bacterium CG08_land_8_20_14_0_20_45_22; assembly: GCA_002774355.1. Classification (NCBI taxonomy): domain Bacteria; kingdom Pseudomonadati; phylum Fidelibacterota; species Fidelibacterota bacterium CG08_land_8_20_14_0_20_45_22. The sequence continues at coordinate 7,574 of PEYN01000173.1, forward strand.
ATTGGATTTCACAATTCAACCTCCTCGCTCTTTGAATATCGCGAGCGGTTATTTTTTCACGACTTCCCATTCCATATTCCAATCCCACTGATCGAAATATAGGTTTCCACCTTCCCATTCGACTTCTCCGCGTTGCGAATCGACCGTCTCACTGCGCGGAAAGATTTTCGCTGGGTAGAAGTTGTCGGAGATCGCATCGTTAAATATCAACCGGTAACTGTCCATGCCGCCGAGATAGAAATATTTGAGCGTTTCGTTGTCAGTTTCGCGCAAACCATAAGTGACGTCCGCGGGAACCCAGCCGTACGGCTCAATGTAAATCTCGCTCCAGTCGTGCATGCTGTCGTTTGGCGGTTGAAATTCCCAGCCTGATTGCCATTTGGCGGGAATTCCGTTCAAGCGGCACAGCGTAATGAAAAGCAGGTGCTGGATGCCGCAGTCACCATGTTTGTTTTTAAAAGCGTACATGCTCAGGTTGCGGATGGTTGAATATTCACGGGCGGAAGCCCACGGGATATTTTCATAAACCCACGCAAAAATTTTCTTCGCTTTCAAATACGGATTTGTTTCGTCACCGACAATCGTCGGCGAAATCTTGCGCAGTTCGTCGGTAAAAACGATGTGCGGAGCTAATTCTGAGACGAATGGCAGAAGTTCGGGCGTTCCGGGAGTTGGCTGAACCTTCGCCGGATCGATTGCCGCAAAAACGCCGGAAATGTTGTAAAGATATTCGACCGAAAATTTCGTCATGCTATCCTTCACCGCCGGTTTCTCAAAATATATCGTTCGCTGTTTCGTCAGTTCGTTATCCGCAACAATGTACATCGCCGGTTGCGTAGATAGCAGTTTGATATCGGTTTGACGGCTGGGAATTTCCCTTGGGAACGGAATCCAGCAACGAATTATCTTGCCGTCTGGCACAACGTTAGGATTGACGGCGAGCGTATATTTGATCTTCATCGTTACCGGTTTGACAAATCGACGATGCGAATTAACCGAAGCGCCGCTTACTTCCTGTATGTACTGATCAAGCGGGAACTCTTCGACGATAATCTTTGAAGTGTCAGCTTGCGTGGCGACGACTTTTGCCTTGATGGCTTTGGCTTCTTTGTCGATGCGGAAAATATTTGCCGCGGCGTTATTGAAGTACATTTTCTTCCCATCGATCATTTTACATTCTAGCACTCCGCTATTTTCCCATTTTTTCAGGTTGTCGCGGATTACTTCCGGAACGTAGATTTTCACATATTCCAGAATTTCGTTTTCAGTTTTAGTAAAATCAAGCCGAATTCGTCGCATACGATCCACTTCAAATAAAAGTTTCACCTTATCTTCCGCTGTGAGCGTTGTATCAGTAGCAATTTTATTCTGAATGATTATTTCAGCTTTGTGAAAATCGCCCTGGGAGATCAGCGTTTCAAAATCAGTGTTTTGGGCACATCGACCGACGAGAACAGCGATGACGGCAGTCAGCAGGAAAAACGAAAGTTGTGAAATGTTTTTCATCTTATCTACTCCTTTACTTCTCAATTTCATTTGAGGCAAAGTTATGGTCACGAAGATGTTTTTCCCAACATGATTTTTCAGGAGCGCCTCATTCGGACGCCATGCGCGGACTGAAAGAAAAATCCGTTTCGGTTGAAGCAAAAATGGCATAACTTTTGACGCTTTTGTAACCGCTTTCCGACAATTACAAGAACTTGACAACCGTTGCAGAGGAATAAATGACGCGTATCGAAAAACATCCGATCCTGGAAATTCCCAAAAATAGAAAAACAGTCAGATTCTTTTTCAACGATAAAGAAATGACCGGTTACGAAAACGAGCCCGTTGCATCCGCGCTTATCGCAAACGGCGTTCAGGAATTTTCCATCCACAAACGCGGAGATGCACCTCAAGGACTTTTCTGCGCCAATGGTCAATGTTCGCACTGTACGGTAATTATCGACGGGGTTCCGTTGAAATCATGCATTACGCCGCTCAAAGCCGGAATGAAAGTCCACACACTGATCCATCTGCCCGAACTTCCCGCAGACGATCAGCCGCTTAACTATCATTACCCGAAGGAATTGTCCTGCGATGTTTTAATTATCGGCGGGGGTCCGTCTGGACTGACAGCCGCTATCGAACTTGCGAAATTGGGTTTTTCAATCGTTCTTGCTGATGATAAAGCGCGGCTTGGCGGAAAGTTACTCCTTCAAACACACAAGTTTTTCGGTTCCATCGAGGATTGCTTCGCAGGAACGCGCGGCATCGACATCGCCGTCAAATTGGAAAATGAAGTTCAGAAGTATCCGAACATCCAAGTTTTCGCAAACACATCTGTCGTCGGAATTTATAAAGACCGTAAAGCGGGTCTGTTCGTCGATAATCGGCAATATATTATCGCGGGATTTCGGGGCTTGGTTGTTTCGCCGGGTGCGCGCGAAAAAATGCTCGTCTTTCCGGGAAACAGCCTTCCCGGAGTTTACGGCGCCGGCGCATTCCAGACATTAGTCAACCGCGACTTGATCCGTTCATCTCAACGCGTCTTTATCGTCGGAAGTGGAAATGTCGGACTCATCGCGGCTTATCATGCGCTTCAGGCGGGAATCACCGTCGTTGGTGTTTGCGACATACTTCCGAAAGTTTCCGGTTATAAAGTTCACGCAGACAAAATCCGTCGGATGGGCGTTCCAATTTACTTGGATCATACCGTCATTTCCGCCGAAGGAAACGGCAAGGTCGAGCGAGTGACAATCGCTAAAGTGAACAATGCCTTTCAACCGATTCTCGTAACCGCCAAAACATTCGAGGTCGATACGCTACTGATCGCCGTTGGGCTGACTCCGGTGGATGAATTTTATGAAATGGCAATGCAATTCGGGTTCGCTGTCGTTTCCGCAGGCGACGCTAACGAAATTGCAGAAGCGTCATCAGCGATGTTCGGCGGAAAGATCGCGGGACTTCAGATGGCGGCTCTGCTCGGCAAAGAGACGCAAATTGATCCAACATTGATGGAGAAAGCGGAAATCCTGAAGAGCAAGCCCGGAAAGATATATCCGTCGAAGCCTGTAACTCTTGGCGATAAGCTCCAGCCGATTATTCGTTGTGATGAGGAAATCCCTTGTAATCCGTGTACGTCCGTTTGTCCGGTTCATGCAATTCAGTTGAAAAAGAATTTGTGCAATATTTTGGATATTCCCGAATACACCGGCAGTTGTACAGGTTGCGGCATGTGCGTACTGATCTGCCCAGGTTTGGCAATTACGCTGGCGAGGAAGCGCGACGATCAGTTTGCCGAAGTCGTTTTGCCGCATGAATTTCTCCCAGACTTCAAGATTGGCGATAAAATTCCGGTGACTGACCAAGTCGGAAACTACCTTGAAGACGCCGAAGTCACGAATATCCGTTTCAATAAGAAGTTTAAAACCCATTTAATAACCGTTTTAACAACTCTAAAAAACGGCTCTGCCGCCGCCGGCATTCGCATCCAAGATCCTTCGGTTACCCAGCCACTGCCGACCGCCTCGTTTGCAAATTCACCTGATGACGGCATTGTCTGTCTTTGCGAGATGGTGACACAGAAAGAAGTGGTGGATTATATCTGCGAACATCATGTTCGTGACGTCAATCAACTGAAGCAGATTCGCGTTGGAATGGGCGCGTGTGGAGGAAAGAACTGTTCCGTCGTAATGCCACGCATCTTCGCCGCCGCCGGAGTCGATTGGAAAGAGGTGACTCCCGGCAAAAAACGTCCGCTGGGCGTCGAAGTTCCAATGTCGGTCATCATCAACGAGAAAGACGGTGAAAAAGATGAAAAAATTTGATGTAGTCATCATCGGCGCAGGAAGCATCGGCGTTCCATTGAGTTTCTATCTGGCAAATCGCGGAGTGAAAGTAGCCGTTATCGAAAAATTACCATCGACCGGACGTGGACAGAATCGGGCGGCTATCGGCGGCATTCGGGCGACTTTCTCCGATCCCGCCAAAATCAAAATCTGTCAGCAAACGATCGAGATCATGAAAAACATGAAAGCCGAACACGGTTTTGACGTCGATTGGATCGCAGGCGGCTACCTCTACCCCGCTTTTGATGAAAAAACCGAGATTGCCTTCAAGCAACTCATCGATTTTCAAAAACAGTTCAATTTGAATAATCGCTGGATAACGCCAGGCGAAATCGACAGATTGGTTCCCGGCATCAATCGAGAAAACCTGCGCGGCGGAAATTTCTCGGAGGAAGACGGTTCGGCTTCGCCGCTTAAAACAATAGCCGCATTTACATTACTTTCGCACCAACGCGGCACGGAATTCTTCTTCAATGAGGATGTCCATTCGATGAAAATCGAAAAACGGAAGATCATTTCCGTTGAAACATCCCGAGACGTTTATTCGGCTGGTTTGTTTATCAACGCCGCCGGAGCTGACGCCAAATCCATCGGAGCGCTGGCGCATGCCGACATCCCGATCTACACCGATTGCCATGAAGCGGGTGTTACAGAACCTGTTCAGCGTTTCTTTGAACCAATGATCGTCGATATTCGCCCCGACGGAAACTCGAGCAACTATTACTTCTACCAAAACGCCGAAGGACAGGTCGTTTTCTGCATCACGCCGGAACCGAAAATCCTCGGAACCGACATTGACAATACTTCGACATTTCTTCCGCTTGTCGTCAAACGGATGGTTCAGTTATATCCCAGACTTCGTCATCTGCGCGTACGCCGCACGTGGCGCGGACTTTATCCGACGACGCCCGACGGTTTTCCGATCGTCGGATTCACAAAGGAAGTTGAAAATTTTTTCCTCACCGTCGGCATGTGCGGTCAGGGATTCATGATCGGTCCGGGACTCGGGAAAATCGTCTCGGAAATTCTTGTTGATAAAACGAACCGGCATGACGAGATTCTGATGCAATTAACACTTTACCGGAAATTCACCGGTAGTGAAATGTTGAAATGACTTTTTAATCCAATTATTTTGGAGCACTTATGACTATCGCACTCTCGCATCGGGCAAAAGCGCTTAAACCTTCTCCGACCATGACGATCTCCGCGCTGGCGACGAAAATGAAATCCGAAGGCATCGACGTCATCAACTTTGGCGTCGGCGAGCCGGATTTCAATACGCCAGAATATATTCGTCAAGCGGCAAAGACAGCAATCGACGAAAATTTTACGCATTATACATCAGCGCCCGGCATTCCGGAACTTCGCAAAGCCATCGCCGAAAAACTCCTTTGCGAAAACCAATTGTCGTACAAACCAAACGAAATCATCGTTTCGCCCGGAGCAAAAGCCGCGATCATCAACGTCTTGATGGCAATCTGCGATCCGCGTGATGAAGTGCTAATTCCAGCGCCCTACTGGGTCAGTTACACATCACAGGTCGAAATGATCGACGCTATTCCGGTTCTCTTGCCAACGGACGAATCGACGGATTTCAAAATTACTGCGGAACAATTGGAACAGGCTGTTCGGGAACTGCCAAATCCGAAAGCTCTCATCCTAAATTCTCCAAACAATCCAACCGGAGCAGTTTATAACAAGAACGAACTGGCACAGATCGCCGCCGTTTGTCTAAAATATCGCCTGTTTATCATTTCGGACGAAATATATGAAAAACTGATTTACGACGACAATATCCATCATTCAATCGCCGCGATTTCAAGCGAAATCAAAGCACTAACAATCGTCATCAACGGCGTATCGAAAGCATTTGCCATGACCGGCTGGCGTCTCGGTTACGCCGCCGGACCGGCGGAAATCATCGCCAGCGCCGTCCGGATTCAAGAACACACGACGTCGTGCGTCAATTCGATTACGCAGAAAGCCGCACTTTGCGCATTGACCGCTAAAAATGACGAGACAGAAATGATGCGGAAGGAATTTGAGAAACGCCGGAATTTTTTGGTCGGCGAATTGAACAAGATCGAAAAAATCCATTCTCCTCTGCCGGGCGGCGCATTTTACGCATTCCCGAACGTGTCGTACTATCTGGAAAATAACAAAAAAAATATTCATAATTCCATCGAACTCTGCCAGTTTCTCCTGCAAGAATTTAAAATCGCGCTAGTTCCCGGAAATGGATTCGGCGCGGACAATTACGTCCGGTTCTCTTACGCCACCAGTATGGAAAATATTACCGAAGGCGTCCATCGCTTTTCGGATGGTTTAAGGGCAATTCTCTGAAATATTACAAAATGAAAGTAACAACAAAACAAACTGATTTTGACGTTTGGTTTTACGAAACCTTTTTAGAAGAAACTGCCGATCTGAAACGGATGTTGCCTCCACATATTCGCGCCGGATTCACCCAAAAAACTATTCAGGAATCAGGAGATAAAGTCCCACGCGCACCGATTCTGAGCGTCCGCTCACAATCCATCATTCCAATTCATTGGGCAGAGAAACTTTCCGGAATTTTATCGCGAAGTACCGGCTACGATCATCTGGAACGTTATGTCCGCGATACGGGGAAACCGATTCCGTGCGGTTACCTTCCGTTTTACTGCAACCGCGCAGTCGCCGAGCAAGCGATGCTGTTATGGATGGCGCTGTTGAGAAAACTCCCACAACAGACGTATGCATTTGGAACGTTTTACCGGAATAATCTCACGGGAAACGAGACCGCAGGGAAAACTCTGTTTGTCGTCGGCGTCGGGAATATTGGCTCGGAAATCGTAAAAATCGGCGTCGGACTCGGCATGAATGTTCTCGGCGTCGATCTAGTCGAAAAACATTCGTTTGTAAACTATACGACTTTTGAAAACGGCATCGGGAAAGCCGACATTATCGTTTGTGCGATGAATCTGACGAGCGAGAACGCCGGATATTTCAATTACAATCGACTCTTGAAAGCAAAGAAAGGCGCAATTTTTATCAACATCTCACGTGGCGAGATTTCGCCTTCCACAGACTTGTTGAAATTGATCGATGAAGATCGACTCGGCGGTGTCGGATTAGACGTTTATAATCACGAAAGCGAATTGGCGGAATCTCTGCGGACAAGACGGGAAAGTGATTTTCCTGAAGTTCGCTCCACGCTTTTACTCTCCCAAAAAGCCAACGTCATACTCACGCCGCATAACGCATTTAACACAACCGAGGCTGTCGCCCGAAAGGCAGAGCAGAGTGTTCTGCAGATCGATCATTTTCTTCAGACTGGTAATTTTCTCTGGAATGCGCCGGTTGTACAACGATAAAATTCATTGCATCTAACTTCAAATTTTCATTTTAACTAAATCGATCTACCGTTTGTCTAATACCCAGTTTTATAAAAAGCGAATCATTCGAAGACTAATGGAGCATTTTACTAAATGAAAAAAATCAATGTATTTATTTATCTCTACCTTCTGGTTTCTTTGGCATTGGCACAAGCACCGCAACGCCCAGCCGGCAACCGACCCGGTTCCTCCCAGCATCCGGCAATTGGAAAATTGACCGGTATTGTCGTCGATGACCGCACAGAAAAACAGATCGAATATGCCGCAATAACCATTCTAAATGTCCGAGATTCGAGTATCGTAACCGGTACGATTACCGACCCAAATGGCGTCTTTGTGATCGATAAGATTCCGTTCGGACAATTTATAGTTAATATCTCGTTTATCGGTTATAAAACGCGAACCATCAAAGAAATCATCATCAGTCCGAAGAAAACAGAAGTAAATCTCGGCACGATCCGCATTCAATCAACGGTTCTCGATATGAAATCCGTGACCGTCACCGGCACGACGAATCAAATCGAATACAATCTGGATAAAAAAATAGTCAAAGTCGATAACGAAGTTGCGACGATGGGGGGAACCGCACTGGATGTCATGCAAAACATTCCATCAGTTACGGTTGATCTTGATGGAAACGTCAGTCTGCGCGGTTCGTCGAATGTGACAATGCTGATCGACAACCATCCGTCTCAAATCATCAGTCTGGATCAGATTCCCGCCAGCATGATTGACCACATTGAAGTTATCACCAATCCATCCGCGCGATACGATCCGGAAGGCATGTCCGGAATTATCAACATCGTTATGAAAAAGAAACAAACGCCGGGAACAAACGGAATGGTTTTATTGAACGTGGGAACCAACGACAAATACAGCGGATCCCTGAATCTTAATCACCGCGTGAACCGGCTTAACTTGTTCTTTAATTACGACGGACGCCTCTCGCACATGAATAACTGGATGACACGGAATCGCGAATCGACTTTCGCGGATTCCGTTTCCATTCTCGATCAGTATGAGGACGCGCGGCGGAATATGCAGTTCAGTAACTTCAAAGTCGGTGGCGATTACATCCTCAATCCGTTTCAGACGTTCTCCTTTTCAATCGTGAGAAATATGCGCGGAAGGGGAGGAAACGAGACGACCGATTATGAAACACGCGATGGTTTTGATAATCTGACAAACGCCTATACGCGGTACGTCGATGAAACCGATAAAAATTCTGGCTCAGAGGTCACCCTGAACTATAAAAAGACATTCGCTCGTGAGATGCAGGAACTCACCGCCGATTTCTTTTATTCAAACCGCACCGGTGATGATAATATGGAAAGTGTTCAGGAAGATTCCGTTACCGATAAATTGCCGATCGAAACCATTGTCCCTTACCTGCAAAACACTTTCACGGATTTCAGAGGAAGAGTAGCCACATTTCAAACGGATTATACGCATCCTTTCTCGAATGGACTTCGTATTGAAACCGGTTATAAAGGGACTTACCGCTGGAACGATTCCGATTACCGGTTGGAAGATTATATTTCAGACGAATGGATCTTCGATGCCGCCGTATCGAATCACTTCATCTATTCCGAAAAAATCCATGCCATTTACGGAATTCTGGCAGGCACGCGTGGACTTCTACAGTATCAGGGTGGAATTCGTATGGAATATGCCGCTAATTCATCTGATCAGGAAACCATCCATGAGACTTCTTCGAATTCCTCGTTCGGTCTGTTTCCCAGTATACATCTGCAATACACATTGACCGAGCGGCAAGGTTTACAATTCAGCTACAGCCGACGCATCAACCGGCCGCGGAGTCGCGCACTCAATCCGTTCATCAACTATGAAGATCCGCAAAACCTCTTCGCGGGAAATCCCAATCTCAAACCGGAATATATTGACGTTGTCGAAATCGGTCACTCGTTCGATTCGCGCCCGACCTCCGTCAATACGTCGCTTTTTTATCGGCAGGTAACCGGTATGATCACCGGTATTATGAAACTGCAGGCGGACGGCACAACAATGACGACATTCGAAAACTTGAACAATGGGAAATCGATCGGACTCGAGTTGGTTGTCAATCAGCAGATTTTCAAATGGTGGCGATTCAATGCGAATTACAGTTATTTTCTCACGGAATTATCTGGGCCGGGTCTTCAATATGTGCAATCCACACGGAACGACGGATGGACGCTCAAAGCCAATTCCTTCACAAGTCTCACTAAACGAACGAATTTACAGATATCATTGTTCTACTTCTCGCCGACGATCTCCGGCGGCGATTTATCCCGGCAGGGATATGGACGTGGCGGCGGAATGACGCAAGGCAAAACAAAAGGAAATCTCTTCGCGAACATCGGCATCAAGCAAGAATTTATGGACGGTAAACTGACGGCGACACTCCGGGTCAGCGATTTGCTGAAATCGACCCAAATGGGGATGACGACCGTCGGCGAAAATTTTACATCTACGACTCAACGCCGACGTGAAGGACAAATCGTTTATCTGGCGCTATCATATAAAATCAACGAACCAGTTCGCGAGAAACAACGGAAACCCAATGAAGAGGAGCCGGAAATCGATATGGAAAATTTCTAATCCGCTTTATCGATTTCTACCAATTCTCGTCGTATTTCGTCCAGATTTCATCGCCGAGCCGCCACGCACGCTCGATGACCTTTTCTCCCCACTGAACGGTATAATTTGTCAGGTATTTCCGCGCTTCGGATGGATTTTTCTTCAATAGGCTAACGGCTTCCTGTTCGATCTTCGGTTGATCAGCCAAGAGCTGATTCTGCATCGGTTTCCAGACGGTAGTCACATCTTTACGCATGTCGCCCCAACGCTGAGCCGAAAGCGTTCCTAAACGGTTGAACGCCCACCAAGCCGACTCGCGCGAAAAACCTTTCACGCGGCCATCGACTTTATACGGTTTTGCCAGATCGGTGACCGAGCAATAAATCGGAATATAGATCGATGACGCGACGTTATCGAGCGCCAGCCAAACGACGCCGCCAACTTCATTCGGCAACCAGTCGCGCGATTGTGTGATTGTCGCATACATCGTGTACCAACGAGCGATCGGCCTCTCACCAAGTCCGCCCCAACCTCCGTTGATTTTGAAAATTGGATTCATTTCGTATGGCATAAACGGATTGGCAAATGGTGAAATCTCGGTTTTTCCTTCTTTGTTTGTCCATGTAATATTCTTGACAAAATTAAAATCCGTTCCTTCAAAAAAATCCTGAAACATCGCAACCATCTTGTGAAGATCAACCAGCGTATCGGGTTTTACCGAGAACGGATAATTCTCCGAATCAGGATGAAGTTTCAGCGACGGAGCGACCAAATCGAGCACGCGCCACTCGCGGCGACGCGCGGCGTAGGAAACGCGCCCTTCGGGATCGTAAGCGTAACAAAACTCGAACGGACCGTCTTTTGGATTCCACCAACCACTGTCTTGTGCGACTTTGTATATGTTTTCGGACGCCATAAAGTAGTCTCGGTCGTTCAGATCGATTTGGCGAATTCGGCTGGCGTTCGCATTAACGGAAACATGCCCATCCGGAACGCGGCGCGCAACCCAAATAGAGCCAACGTTTCCCTTGCCGGGTCCGACAATTTCTAAATGCCAAACCTCTTTCGTATCGGCAATGGTCAGACATTCGCCTTCATCGCTGTAACCATACTTTTTCGTTAACTCGCCCGCCAGGCGAATCGCGTCCCGCGCGGTCGTACAGCGTTCGATCATCAGTCTCACCAACTGCTGACAATCGATCAAGCCTTTTCCCGACTTTAGCGATTCACGTCCGCCGAATGTCGATTCGCCGATCGCGAGTTGATGATCGTTCATGCATGGATAAGCCGTGTTAATGAATCCGAAAGTCGATTCAACCTGCGGAATCTCAGCTTGCGGAATGTAAGTATAGGACGGCATCGCCAGAGAATCAAAATCGATGCGTTTACCCATCATCGTTGTTGATCCTTTTTTGAATTTCTGCGGCGGCATAATATCGATTGACGAACGAGTTCGGTGACTGTCGCAAGTGTGAGATGTCATCACCGAACCGTCCATTGATGCTTTATTCCCAACTGTAATCGATGTGCAACCGTCTGGACGACCATTAACCCAATCGGCGTAATCCATTCGCGTCTGTCCAAAAAGCGAACACGAAAAGTATAACACCAGCCCGGCGATTCCCATCCAGATAAAATTTTTCCCCGACTTCATTACGTCTCTCCTTACAACAATTTTCTATATTCAATTTATAATTTTCTAATTTCGATTTGCACTATCGTCTCAATCGTTTCCCCGTTCGCTTTTCAGCGGATTCGACCATCCGGTCAGAAATTTCCTGCTGACGCTGAATCAACGCGGATTCATCCAAACCGACGATTTTTCCTTGATCGACGACGATTTTCCCGTTGATAATGGAATAATCGACCGGCTGAAGTGGAATAGAAAACAGGATTGCGCCTAACGGATCATGCTGAGCGCCTGCATATTCGACGCGGTCGAGATCGATTAAGATCAGATCAGCGCATTTTCCGACGGCGATTTCGCCGATGTCATCGCGTCCAAGCGCATTGGCTCCGCCGCGTGTCGCCATCCACAGGATATCAGAGACGGTCAGCCATTTATCCTGATCCCTCAGCCGCGAAAGTAGAAGCGCATTTCGGAGTTCCATCAACATATTTGACGAATCATTCGACGCTGAACCATCCACACCGAGACTGACATTCGCTCCAGCCTGAAGCAGTTCGCTGATGCGGGCGATCCCCGAGCCTAAGCGCATATTCGATGTTGGACAATGCGAGATTCCAACACCGATTTCGCCCATTTCACGAATTTCTGCATCATTCAAGTGAATGGCATGCGCAAACCATGCATTCTTCCGAATCCAGCCAGCCTGTTTCACGTAATCAAACGGACGAACGCCGAATTGGTTGATGCAAAATGTTTTTTCATCGATTGTTTCCGCCAAATGTGTATGAATCTGAAGATTAAATTCCTCCGCCAATTCCACGGTCTTTTTCATCAATTCTTGCGTGACGGAAAATGGCGAACACGGTGCGAGCGAAATACGTATCATGGCACCAAACGATGTATCATGATATTTCTTTACCAAATGCCGAATGTCATCAACGATCGTTTGTTCATCCTGAATCACCGAATCCGGCGGGAGTCCGCCTTTGGATTTTCCCAGCGACATTGAGCCGCGTGTTGGCTGAAAACGCATCCCCATTTCTTGAGCCGCGAGAATTTCTGAATCGATCAAACCGGCTTGAGACTCCTTCGGAAAAAGATAAAGATGGTCAGAGGTTGTCGTACAGCCGGATTTAAGCAGTTCGGAAATGGCGATTTTAGCGCTGATAAATACCGCCTCGCCGGTCAACTCCCGCCAGATTTCATAATTGGTGGTTAGCCAATCGAATAATTGTGATGTTTGTGTTGAAAAGATATTCCGCGTTAATGTTTGGAAAAAATGGTGATGCGTATTCACAAAGCCGGGAAGCACGACCATTCGGCTGGCGTCGATTATCCGGTCAGCAGAACTGCTAAACGTTCCGCTCCCAAAAGATTTGACTTTACCGTTTTCGATGAAAATATGTCCGCCCCGAAAACAATTTATATCATCGGAAGCAGGTCGATTTTCGCTCATTGTCGCACAGCAGAGCGGGTTTTGAATAAGAATGGAACTTGTCATAACATATATCCTGAAGAATGTCTAAAAATGTATCAAATATCGCAGGAATGTATAAAATATTTTGTTGAAAGGAAATCTATAAAAATCACACCGCTAATCTTGTTTGATGAAAAATGTTTCTTTAAATTTCGCCGCTTCTTGGAAGTATCCGAGTTATTCTGTAGTTAAGCCATGTGTCTTTGAAAACGGCGGTGTAGCTCAGTGGTTAGTCCCGATCTTTCGGGATCATAAGCCATGTGTCACTAGTTCAAATCTAGTCACCGCTACGATTGTGATTTTAGGAGAGGTGGCAGAGCGGTCGAATGCGGCGGCCTCGAAAGTCGTTTTCCGAGTAATCGGAACGGGGGTTCGAATCCCTCCCTCTCCGCCAATTTTCACTTTTTGTTAAATCGTAAGAAACAGCCTCGGCGCAAAGCGCCTCGGCGTACTTTATCCCCATTTTGTCTCTGCCCGGCACAGAACTGTCCCATCGCTTTTCCGTCGAAGTTCATGAATAAACTGATTTTGTCGATTCTCCAGACTGCCCGATTCAATCTCATCTCCATACCAGGTTTCTGCGAGATAATTGATTTCCAATTCGATTAGACACAAATTCCGGAAAAAATCAGGGGCAAAAGCATCGATCATCCATTCGATGTACTTCACATTTCCGACATGCATATTGAAATCAAGATCCGAATACCGCACCCGAAACGGCTCCTGAAATCGCATTTCTTCAACAGATTCGATCTTTTTCAATTGGCGACCGGGGAAGGCTCGTTCGGCGATTTGCGGCATATCGGCGGGAAGATATGACGACGACGGTTGAGGTCGGCGGGTTTGTAAATCGATGGCGCACCAGGACGTCATCGCGCGTGCTGTTACTTCACCCTTTAGATTCAGCGCCTTGAAATCACGAAAGCATAAATAATGTTCATTCTCCGTCGGCCAAGTTTCTACACGGATTGTATCCGTCCACTTCGGCACAGCGTCAATATGGATTATCTGCCGCGAAAGAATCCAGATCATATTCTTTTTAATCAGGTCTTTGATGCTGACGCCCAGATTGATCGTATGATGCATCGCCGTTTCCTGAAATAACTGGCAAAGCACCGGCAACCTAATCTGTCGGTGCATATCAATCTCGTAAGATCGGACATTATATTCGTTGTGCCAGACTGGCACAAATTTAGACGAATCACTCATAATTCACTCCATTCTCAAAATTCAGCACAGCCAACAAGAATCTACGGAATTTTCAGAGGACTTCAAGCCTGTTTTCACCAGAACCAAGTTGACATTTATCATCTGGACTCGTAGATTATTTTTGTAATGAACTGCAATAAGAAAATAACGAGGTAGGCGATGAAACGATTCTTCATCATGTTACTGGTGACGTTTAAGATTGGTGTCTGGCAAGTACGGGCATCAGCACCGCTAATTACCATCCCCGGTGAAAATATCAATTTCGATATCCAACCTATCCTATTTATAATCATTTGAACGAGTATCATCTTTGCTGGGAAAATCAGACCGATCCGGTATCATCGAGAACATTTATTAACGACTCTTTGGGTCAGGTTACGATACTTTGCGATTCTATTAACAGCGACGACAGTTTTTCGCTGAACTGGGATCGGATTGCCTACATTGACTGCGGTAATCTATATATGAAAACACTCATACCGGATTATGACGATTACGATACACCAATCCTTTTAGATAGCGGAGGATGCAGTAGCCCGGTTCTTTTTGACGACGATTATGAACAATTTGCGTCCATTTTATATGTCAAAGAGATCGACGGCAAAAAGAACATTTTCTTTGCCGAATATCACTATCATAACTCGCCGCAACCGACATGGCTTATCCAAAAAATATCTTCCGGAGATAACGACATCAGTCCCCGGTTTGGCTTTGATCCTGAATTTGTCATTTATCAAACTTTAATCAGCGGATTTTGGAAAGTCCAGGCCAACGGCAGGTTCAATAGCGTTTCGCAAAATAATATCTGCAACTATGTAAATCCATTTGCACTGACTTATCCTATAATCACAAAAAACGCATCGGGGAATTTCACACCTTTCTTTGTAGTGTTCGATTCCGATTCGATTCCAGGCAATAATGAGATCTTTTGGAAAGCGCTGGTCCTTCATGAATCGTTTCCAGATATTATTAATCTTTCGAACACTGAAGGTGGCGACCGAAAACCGCAGGTTATGGTGACATCTGACTCTCTGATTTACTTATGGGAACATGAGTCGAACGGAAAAACTGATATTTGGTAGTTTATCGATGAATTCAAGCCGGACGTCGGTGCGATTCATCAGGAACCCGACAATTATAATTCTTTTTTGTTGAATGGCAATTTCCCGAATCCATTCAATCCATCAACGATCATCTGGTTAGATGACAATCGTCAATTCAGCCAAACTGCCAAAGTGAAAATATACGATCTGAAAGGTTCGCTCGTACGATCCTTTCTATTTCCTGTTAATGGCGCCGGACGCTACAACATCTCATGGGACGGAAAATCTGACAACGGACGAGGTCTTCCCGCCGGTATCTACTTCTATAAAATCCAAATAAACAACGCCGAATTAATCGGAAAAATGGTAATGGTGAAATAAACCACACCCATGTTTTTAAGTTTTGTTATATATTGTTACGTTTTTAATCGACAACTCTTTTCAGGAGAATCAAATGCTCAGACCACCTGAAATCCAGCACACGGCTAAAACCTCCGATCACACATTAAAAGTTCTGACCATTCTCACAATTGTTCTGTTCTCTCTAACAAACTTTTGCTCAGGCTCAGCGCCTAAAGGACCTTTTCTGACAATGTATTTACCTCAGGGTTACGTCATCGATGCTCTTTCCGGAAAGGGTTACAATCCAAGCACACTGGCAACGCTAACGACAATCAACTCCGTTAATCCGGCGGCATTGGTCGATCTGAAACGCGGTTTTGGCTTCTCCTATCAATATGACACCAAAATACGTTCGGTGTGGATAGCCGATTCCAAGCATCAGCGGATATTCAATACCGCACCGCAATCGGCTGGATTGACAGTTACTCTTAGAAACCTTCATCTGGGACTGGCGATGGATCAAGTTTATAATTCGAAGTTTCTTTATCACTTCACTTCTAATTTTTATTACGAACCATGGTATATTGGTCCCTATACCTTCCACTCAGAAGTGAGAGAATCTGTTCATCATTATTCTTGTATCGCTGCCTATGATTTCGGCAAATATCGGTTAGAATCCCAATCATTGAGCATTGGACTTCAGGTTAACTACAATCAATATCATCTCTATCAACAATACGGAATAACGATGGACTCCGATAGCTTGGATAACCTATATGGGACGAGTGAAGTATTCAAAAAAACAATCGATGCTTTTAACATTGCAGCAGGAATCCGTTATATCGTCCATACTGAGATCATTCCACGGATCAGTATCGGCGCCTATTATGAAACGTTTGTGCGGTTCAAGAAAATTTTTGATGATACCAATTTCGATGATAGAAAGGATAATCCCACAACAAGAATTACAAGGTTCGATTTCTTTGGGACACGACTTGGCGAAATCCCTGATAAATTTCATACAGGGGTTTATCTGGAGATGCCGTGCGGACTCTATTTCTCCAGCAACCTGTCCTATCTTTTCTGGAGAAACACAGCATATTCCGTGAAAAATCAACCGGAATTCGCCGTCAATATTGGCTTCCCTGCTTGTAAGAATTTGAATCTTTCAGGCGGGGTGTTTTATACTCATTACCGCCGTACTGATTTCAGTGATAAATGGAATAATAAGTTTAAAGCGGTTTATCTGATGGCAGGTGGCACTTTAAACTTAAAAAACTTTTCGCTTGAACTCACCGTCGCCGACAGTCATCTGTTTTCCGGCGAATATCGCAAGCAGACGTTGGTGAAAGCAGGAATCGGATATTCTTTTTGACCTTCTATGATATGAAACCGGTTTTACTCCGACCTGTGCATTTTTTACATTGTCTGCAGTAAATATTTTATCTTTCATTTTAAATCGCCAAAATTACATTTTACCATGGTAGGGATTCCAAGACAAAGACTTCAAATAATACTTCCGCTCCTGCTTGGCATCAACTTGCTCTCCGCCCAGTCGATCGGTTTCAGCGTCGGAGGCGGCTGGACGCAAATGAGATCGAAACAGACTTTCGATATCCGGTATAAGGAGTTACCTGACTTTCCGGCTCCATCATTAACGAATAACCAGTTTATAGAAAGCGGTCCGGCGCTCGATTTCGGGTTGAGATACACGACCAGATCCGGACGGTTTGCTTTTCTTGGCGGCTTTACTTTCAACCGTTTGGATGGTCGCACCGACTCTCTACGAATTTTCCCGCCGCCGTATTCATGAGCAATGGTTTCAACGTTATCCAGTTTGGATACACAGCAGGATATTTATTCTTTTAACGGTGGAGTTCGATGGAATTTCCTGAAAAAGTCGATTACATCTTTCGTTGGATTCGAACTTTTAACGAATCATTTCAGTAAGAAAAAAATCACGGCGATCAGTAACACAACAGTAATCTTAGTGGGTTCTTCCGCCAGAAACGAATTCGGTACAACACTGTCTGGCGGTATTGGAATTAAACTATCGCATGCACTTGGCATTGAGATCGAAGGCAGTTGCGCAGTGGACAATCTCTTCTCGCGGGAGAAAAGCGAAAAAACTGCCGAAGATATACAGTTCAACTTCATATCACGTATTACCTAACAAAGTCCTGAATCCTCGTCGTCTTGCCGATCACTAAATTTTCGATGCCGTGCCGAAAAGAAACAAATATTTTCCCCAAAAAACCTTTCGGGTCAATTTCCCGCTGAAATGAATTTATCTTACAAATGTTCTGGTCTTTCACCATTTGAATTTTCCCCATCTATTATTGAGTATTTTTCATAATCCTGCAAAAAAATATCCCACTTTCCGGTTTCGGCTTGCATTCTCTCTTTATGCGTTTTAAAATTGATCGTTTATTTAAAACTATCCAATCGGGAGTTTATTATGGCAGACAAAGAGCAAATGATTCTTGACGCAATGAAAAAAGCGGGCGACATCGCCAAAGTCGTCGGCATGAGTAAGGACGAGGTCGCAAAAATCATCGCCGCGCTAAAAAAGCAAGGCAAGGTCGTCTCGCCCAAGGACTGTTTTACGCTCCGGCCAAATAAGACGATTCTTCCAATTATTCAGAGGCAAAATATGAGAATTTTTCCACATTCTCGAATCTTTTTCGACTTCGCTTTGTTAATCGTGTTTTTGACGATAATCGGTTCTTCCGCTTTTTCCGAGCCGGTTTATATGCCGGGATTTTCGGCGTCGCCTTTTTATTCCGAACAGACCAAAACCTACACGTTTTATCCGGAAATCATCATCACGATCAACGCGCCCGCTCCGATGTCTTTCAACTCCAATTTACCGGTCGGATTAGTGCTTTTCGCTTTACCTAACGGCAATACAACCGACCAGACGATCGGAAAAGTGTTGAAGACCGGCGACGATTGGCATTACGACATCCAGCACATCGGCGCGCAGACGCGGTTTCTCAGGAATCACATTACCGAATACAATGTCGTCACCGTCTATCTGGAAACCGTTCAGAAAAGCTGGCCGACATGGCGCGGCAAATACGCGAATAACGCGGCGATCATCAAAAGTGTCGTCGATTCCTTAAAAAGCATGTTCAAAGCATATAATCCGTTCGTCGTTCTCACCGGACATAGCGGCGGCGGCAGTTTTACCTTCGGATATATGAACGCCGTGACGGCGATACCGGACGAGATCGACCGTATTTCTTTTCTCGACAGTGATTACAATTATACCAACGATTACGGCGCAAAACTATTAGCATGGCTAAACGCCTCGCCGAACCATTATCTGAGCATCATCGCCTATAACGACAGCATCGCACTTTACAACGGAGCGCCAATCGTCTCGGCGACCGGAGGTACCTGGTATCGCAGTCGATTGATGCAGAGATATTTAGCTAATTATTTCACATTCACCAGAGATAGCAACGACGTTTTTATCAATTACGTCGCGCTGGACGGGCGGATCAAAATCCTGCTGAAACAAAATCCCGAGCGAAAAATCCTGCACACCGTTCAGGTTGAACTCAACGGGCATATTCAGGGAATGGTTTCCGGAACGGTTCACGAAGGCGTCGATTACATTTATTACGGCGCTCGCGCCTACACGCCGCTTGTTCAGGATGCCGCAAAGGTTTTGCCGGTTTTAAATATTCCACCACGATCTACTGATGCTCTGACCGGTTCGGCCTTTATGCAAAAAGTCCTGAACATGACTTTTGCAGAGCGCGAAGTGGAAATCTTCAATGAAATCTCGGCAGGAAATATTCCCGAATTTCTGCGCTATCTCGTACCAATAACCGAGAATTTTACCGACACGCAGGGAAATTCCCATACCGTGACATATCAAACCATGCCGGATTATTTGGCGATCGGCTCGAACGACGATTTCTGCCGGATTCCGATGGGACCGATCACGGCGCAGAGACTCGCCGTTATATTTGGCGCGACGATGCCGACCCGAAAATTGGTCGATAATATTTACACTCACGCTGATGTCAAACTCGCACCCGTGACTTACACACCCGTTGGAAATGCTAACGAACTCGTTCCGAAATTCGTCGCACACAACACCGCCATTGAATCCCAGTTTGTCGTGGCTGGCGGCCAACTCGGACAAATCGTCGGCGGAACGAAAAAAGACGTGGTCATCAGCAACAAAATCACCGATCCGACGCGCCCCGATCACGTCGTGATTTATGGCTGGCACCAATTGAACGGCTCGCCGATTCAGCCATTGTATAACGGACACATCAATTCGTATGTCGATTACAGCCATGGAATCCGGTTTCTGAACGCAAATTTATATGTCGATTCGGTTCAGAATAGCGCCGTGGACATTTTAATGGACATCAATCGCTATAAAATACTCAGCGGCGAAGAAGGCGTCATGACCCAACCGGGTTATCTCAAGGACACGCGCATTCCGGCGACGCCGAAGTCGTGGGGCGTTAAAACCGAAAGCGAAACTTCACTCAGAATCGTCACCAAGCCTGATTCAACTGCCAAAGAATTCGTCGTCTTTCTCAGCGCAGACGGATTGAAT
>PEYN01000174.1 GCA_002774355.1 Candidatus Marinimicrobia bacterium CG08_land_8_20_14_0_20_45_22
CGCTCATTGAAGACCGCGTTACTGGAAATAGCCGGGGCATGTTGGTTTCTGGCGCAAAAGTCTTAATCGATAGAAGGAAGCCGGATGGAAACCGTGTCAAGTCTTTTACAATTGGCGGCAAACCGATTGATCCAAAGAAGATATACAGGTTGGCCGTTTCCGATTATCTCGCGGAAGGAAATTCTGGATTTGATCGCCTGACGCAAGTTGCGCCAGAACATATAATTTTTACCGGAACATTGCTTAGACAAACGATGATTGACTATGTTCGCAAACATGCGCAAATCACCTCGACGCTTGATGGACGATGGAAAGAAATAAAATAAAACATGGCGATATATCGTATCACTAATCGAAGAATATCCCGCATATTCTCGATATTGATCCTGATCTTTTCTTCTGCCTTATCCCAAAGTGAAAATAAATATTTTTTGACGTACGACGATTTTATTAAAGGGACAGAAACGTCTATCCAATCGGTTCTTCACCGTCCGTTTTATCGCGCACACTTTGAAAAGGGAATAATGACCGAGTTGGCAACAATTGATTCCACAGGTTCTTTGAAACGCGTGGCTTTGTATCGATATGGAAAATCCGGCAATCTTTCTAATATTCGCGAGATAGACTCGAGAGGACAAATTATAGAAGAGATTTCTTTTCTACCCGACACTTTGCAAGAAAAATTAATGCGGTTAAAATTGGGGAGCGAATGGAACCCATCGAGTGATGAATTCTCAACTCGAACTCTGTTCGATTCAACTGCCAGACAGATTGAACATCTCATTTATGCTATTAACGGCGAATACATTGGAAAAATCGGATATTCGTACAATGAACACGGCGACTTGATCGAAGAAACATGGGAAGATGGAATAAATAACCGTTTGCTTGAACAGTATAAATTTTCGTTTAATTATTCCGATTCAATTCAAACGATCGAGCAATATGATGCTCATGGAAAATTAGTCAGTTCGGTTAAACTCCGGATATTATCCAAATAAAGACGATTTCAACTTCTGGCTGAGCGATATCGCTTGTTGCACCAACGGCGAATTCGAATCGGCATCTTTCTATGAATTTAAAAAATGCTGAAGATAAATGGTTGCTTCAGTTTTTCGTCCGATGGATAAATTGAATTCGCTTAGTGCAACGAGCGCCGGAGCATAATTTGGGTTTATGGCGACCAAATTCATCAAGCCGTCGATGGCAGATTGAATTTGTCCTGCTTTCCCTCTGGATAAATACTGAAAATAACGGGTGGATACAGAAGTCGTTGTATCGAATAAAATAATCGCGGCTTGATTGTACTCATTTCCGGCTTCGGAATAATTCCCGGACTTAAATGCAAGTTTACCTTCGAGAAATGCGAAACTGACGAGAGTCGAACGTTGTGAATTATTATCGGGATGTTTTTCTACATAGTAAAGCAAATCTTTGTAATTCTGCCGTGCAGAGGCCAGATCATTCTTCTCGATGTTGTACTGACAAAGTCGGTATAAATAACTCCAATCATCAGCGACGTTACGGACTTTGACAAGTTCACGTTCCATTCCGCGAACGTCATGAAGCGTACGATAGATGTTGAATCGAAAAACCGATAGATTTTCCATTGATTGGGGACTTTTGAAATA